>DASQFE010000435.1:0-2258 GCA_035633295.1 Ilumatobacteraceae bacterium
CCGGCGAGCCAGTTCGGGTGTACCTGCGAGCACCCCGGCTAAGAAACCCGTTGCGGCGATGCTGCTGTTTCACCACCCACCGCGAGTATGTGTATACTATGCGCATGGCGAGAGTGAACGTGTACCTCCCCGACCAGCTGGCGGCACAGGCCAAGGACGCCCAACTCAACGTCTCCGCCCTCACCCAGGATGCAATCCGCTCCACACTCGCCGCAGCTGCAACCGACGCCTGGCTCGCCGGACTCGCCGAGCTCGACCGCCCCGACATCGACCCCGAAACCGTCGCGCGCTCGATCGCCGAGACGAAGGACGAACTGTGGGGCGATGCCTGACACGCACGCCGTGATCGACGCCTCCGCCATGGTCGACATGCTGTTGCGCAACTCCATCAGCGAGGCAGTGCAGCACGCAGTGACCGCAACCACGCTGCACGCTCCCGCCCACTTCGACGTCGAAGTGCTCTCCGCCCTCGCACGGCTCCATCGAGCCGGACACCTCAGCGACAATCAGATGGAGCAACGACTCGATCAGATTCGGACCGCGCCGATCGAACGACACGCCGTGAGCAACCTCCTCGAGCCGGCCTGGGCCATGCGCCACAACGTACGGATCACTGATGGCGTGTATCTCGCCCTCGCCACCGCCCTCGGCACCCGGGTGATCACCACCGATCACGCGCTCGCCCGAGCAGCCCCCGAACGAACCCGCCTCGTCGACGACACCAAACCCCCGCCTCTGTAGTCACCGAATCGAGCACGCTGCTGAAGCGGTGCGTCGACGAGGGCAGTCGAGATCAACGCAGTCTCGCGGAGACTCCGATCTCGAGACCAGCTCGGCCATGAGTACACGCCGATGCTGTCCGCCCACTACCGCCACCAGGTTCGGCCCACCATCGACGCTGCGCTCGACCCGATCGACGGAGAGTACATAGTGCACGTCACGGTGACTATGTACACTCACAGCATGAAGTCCGTGACGTTCACGATCCCCGACGAACTCGACGCACGAGCAGCCGCTGAGGCGCGCCGACGGGGTGTGTCAAAATCCGAGCTGATACGCATCGGCTTGACAGCCGTGATGCCTGCGGTGCAGGAAGTCGAGCCCGACGACCCATGGCAGGCGCTCAGCGGATTCGGATCGATCGATGTCACCGTCACGCCCGGCGAGATCGACGACGTCGTCTACGGCAGATGAAGTTCGCAGACACCAGTTGGTGGGTGGCGTGGGCACTTCCGGGCGACGCTCGCCATACCGAAGCACTCGACATGCTGTCGCTCGTTGGGACGTCCGAGCAGGTCTTGACGACCAACCTCATCGTTGGTGAGACATGGACGTTTCTACGTCGGAAGGATTCGCATCCGACAGCGGTCAACTTTCTCGATCGCATCGCCACGCTCGAAGGCGCCGACAAGCTCGCCGTGCAGCGGGTCTCCGCTGACCAGGAGGCCAAGGCGTGGTCCTGGCTGCGACGCCGGGACGAACGGGAGTACTCATTCGTCGATGCCACGAGTTTCGAGGTGATGCGCCAGCGGCGGCTGCGCGAGGCCTTGGCCTTCGACCAGGATTTCTCGGCTGCGGGCTTCATCGAAGTGCGCCCGTAGCGGTCGGAGCACTCCAGATCGATCGCCGACCAGCCAGCGAACAGGCCTGTTCCGTTGTTCGGCGAGTGTTCGACGCAACACGCGCCCGGCAACTCACCTCCGTCGTGGCCGAGGTCCGCCGGCGCTCCAACCACATGAGAGCGCGCTGGCGCGCCCAGCCCCTGAAAACGTCGGTGTCCACCACGTCGGTTCCACGCGGCATCGGAAATGTCGTCAGCGCAGGGCGGCTTCGAGGAATGCTTCGGCCTCGTCGTCGGTGAGGTCGGCGATGACGTGTTCACCGTACGGCGGGTGCGGCTTTGCGCGCCGGAGCACCGTTTCGACTCGGAGTTCGCGGGGCTCGTGAACGCTGTCGTGCTCGACGCCTCGGCCGCCCGCTGGTCGTACTTCCACCGCCACGTAGGCTCTGGCCCGTGGACGCAGCGAACGCCCTGACCGACCTGGACGTGCGGCGGCTCTCGGGCTCGCTGGGTGCCGAGATCCGTGGCGTCGCGCTCGGCCAGTCGACGGAGCACGATGCGAGGCTCATCCACGAGTTGCTGCTCGAGCACATGGTGCTGTTCTTTCCCGGCCAACATCTGAGCGCCGACGAGCACCTCGCCTTCGGCCGCCACTTCGGCGAGCTCGAAGCGCACCCGAACCTGGACTTCGAGCGCG
>DASQFE010000436.1:0-3026 GCA_035633295.1 Ilumatobacteraceae bacterium
GCTGTACTTCGAGGACGTGGTCTCGTTCCCGTTCGTGCCCGGCCACGAGGTGGTCGGCGAACTCGACGACGGCACCCGGGTGATCCTCGAACCGGTCCTCGGCCATGAGGCACGGGGTTTCGCTCCCCCGTTCCCCGGCGCTGCTCCCGGCGATGGCGACGACTACGCCCATCTCACCACTGGACCGCTCGAACCTGGAATCCAGACCGGGTTCTGCTGCTCGACCGGCGGCGGCTGGGCGCCGGAGTTCGTCGCGCACGACTCGCAACTGCACCGCATCGGCGACATGCCCGACGAACGTGCCGTGCTCGTCGAACCGTTCGCCGGTGGCATCCACGCGGCACTACTCGCCGCACCCGTGGTCGCCGCCCGCCAGGACACCAGCCGCCCCGCGGTGGTCGCCGTGCTCGGCGCCGGCACGATGGGCCTCGCCGCGATCGCGGGCCTGCGCCGCTACGTACCCGACGTGACGATCATCGTGGGTGCCCGATACCCACATCAACAGATGCTGGCCAAGGCCTACGGCGCCGACGTCGTCGTCGGGCCCGACGGGCTCCAGCGGGCGGTACGCCGAGTCACCGGCTGTCACCTGATCGGCGACCACCTCAGCTCGGGAGCCCACGTGACGATCGACGCAGTGGGTACCAGCGCCACCGTCACCGACTCGCTGCGTATCACCCGACCGCGTGGCCGCGTCGTGCTCCTCGGCATGCCCGCCGACGTGACCCTCGATCTCACCGGGCTGTGGCACCGCGAGACCGAGCTCAAGGGCGCCTACACCTACGGCACCGAGCATCTTGCCGACGGCCGAACGGTCCGGACGTTCGACCTCGCCATCGAAACCGCCAACGCCGTCGAAGCCGAGCGGCTGCTCTCGGCCACCTATCCCCTGTCCGACCACGTCGCCGCCATCGCCCACGCCGCCACCGCCGGCCGCCGCGGCGCCGTGAAAATCGCCTTCGACATGCGCCAAGGAGTCCCACACCGTGCCTAGACCTGGTTTTGTACTCGACGTCGACAGGTCGACGCCGCCCACACTGTTCTGGCACGGGGAAGGCTTCCGCTTGGAGAAGCTGCCGGCCGACCGCAGTCGGGTGATCTACGCGCCGGAGCCACACGACGCCATCGACGACGTCGATGGTGCGATCAGAACCGCGCTGCTGAATCCGATCGACATGGATCCGCTGCCGTCGCTGCTCTTCCCCGGCATGAAGCTGACCATCGCGTTCGACGACGTGTCGCTCCCGCTTCCGAAGATGCGCCGCCCCGACCTGCGCCAGCGGATCATCGAGCAGGTGTTGACCATGGCCGCCGAGGCCGGAGTCGACGATGTGCACCTGATCGCCGCGCTCGCCCTGCATCGTCGGATGCACGAGTTCGAACTGCGCCACGCCCTCGGCGACCGGGTGTACGACGCGTTCGAGCCGCGTGGCCTGCTGTTCCAGCACGACGCAGAAGACCCCGACAACCTCGCCTTCCTCGGCACCACCGATCAGGGCGAGGAGATCGAGATCAACAAGCGCGCCGCCGAGTCAGACCTGCTCATCTACGTCAACATCAACCTTGTCGCGATGGACGGCGGCTGGAAGTCGACCGCTGTTGGGCTCGCGAGTTACCGATCGCTTCGCCACCACCACAACCCCACCACGATGGAGGCGTCACACTCGTTCATGGACCAGCACGCCTCCGAGCTCCACAAGAGCACGTGGCGCATGGGCAAGGTCATGCGTGACCACGGCCCCAAGGTGTTCCAGATCGAGACGACGCTGAACACCGACACGTTCCCGCAGCCGTTCGAGTTCCTGGCCAAGCGTGAGTGGGAATGGAATGCGAAGGACCGAGCGCTCTACCTCGCCACGGCCAAGTCTGTGGCCAAGGCCTCGCCGCGGATGGCCCGCAAGATCTTCCACGGCATCGAAGCGCCACACCAGATGACCAGCATCCAGTGCGGCGAGGTCGAGGCCGTCCACAAGATCACGACCCAGAACGTCTACGACCAGCAACTCGTCGAGGTCGAGGGCCAGACCGACATCCTCATGCTGGGGATCCCCTACATCTGCCCGTACAACGTGAACTCGATCATGAACCCGATCCTCGTGATGTGCACCGGGCTCGGCTACTTCTTCAACCTGTACCGAGGCAAACCGCTCGTACGTGAAGGTGGCGTGTTGATCCTCACGCATCCGACCACCAACGAGTTCCACCCGGTGCACCACCCGAGCTACATCGACTTCTTCGAAGAGGTGCTGGCCGACACCACCGACCCGCACGTGATGTCGCAGAAGTGGGAGAAGCAGTACGCCGAGGACGAGTGGTACAAGCATCTGTACCGAACCACCAACGCCTACCACGGCGTGCACCCGTTCTACATGTGGTACTGGGGCAGCCATGCACTCAAGCACGTGGGCAAGGTGATCATCGTCGGCGGAGACGCCGCGACGGTGCGCAAGCTCGGCTTCACGCCGGCGTCGACGATGAACGATGCGCTCGAGATCGCGTCCGACACCGTCGGGCGTCATCCGACGATCACCCACATGAAGACCCCGCCGCTGATGCTCGCTGACGTGAAGTAGGGGCTACGACAATGGTCGACCGGAACCTGCAGCGAGCCCAACGGGCCGCCGGCGTCGCCGAGAACGCCGTACGTCGCGCCGCGATGCCACTGCGCAACTTCGGGTTCCCGTATCGCACCCCCACCGTGCCGCGCGGCGTCGAGGTGCCGCCCGAGGTGTCCGGCCTCGGCGCCCACTACGACACCGACTGGGCCCGGCGACCGCTCGCTTCATCGGTGCGCAACGTCATCGTCGAGGGCCCGGTGCGTCTCGCGGCCCGGGTGATCACGTCGCCGGAGGTCGTCGGCACAGACCGGCTCGCCGATCTCACCTCACTCGAGGATCCGCCGCCCGTCATCTTCGCTCCGAACCATCACAGCCACCTCGACACCGGCCTCATGATCTGCTCGGTCCCGACAGCGTGGCGCCACAAGCTCGTCGTCGCCGCTGCTGCCGACTACTTCTTCGACAAGA
>DASQFE010000437.1:0-14077 GCA_035633295.1 Ilumatobacteraceae bacterium
CCCGAGACCTTTGCTGCGATGGCCGAGACGCCAGAGGTGTGCGAGCACCTGCACTACCCACTGCAGTCGGGCAGCGACCGGGTGCTCGCGCTGATGCATCGTGGCTACACCGCCGAGCGGTACCTCGCCCGACTCGCCGACGCTCGGCGCACGATCGATGATCTCGCCGTGTCGACCGACATCATCGTCGGCTTCCCCGGCGAGACCGAGGCCGATTTCGAACAGACCCTCGAAGTCGCGGCCGCAGCCGAGTACGACTACGCCTACACGTTCTTGTTCTCACCTCGTGAGGGCACCGAAGCCGCCGCCATGGAGGCCGACTTCGTCGACGCTGCGGTGGCGGGGGAGCGGTTCCAGCGACTCCGATTGGTCGTCGAGCGTGCGGCCCTTCGCCGTCACGAAGCTCGTGTCGGGCGCATCGAGGAAATCCTCGTCGAGGGCCCGAGCAAGCGCGACCCCTCGGTGCTGAGCGGCCGCACGCGCCAGAACAAGCTCGTCCACTTCACCCCGCCACGCCTGTTGCGCACCGGCAGCTATGCCACCGTCGAGATCACCCGTGGCGCCCCCCACTTCCTCGAAGGGCAGTTCGTCGAGTTCATCTCCGAGCCGACCCACAAGCTGCGCATCCCCGTCGCCGCCCTCTGACCCCCGACACCTCTGAAAAATGCCTGGAGGTGCGCGCTCAGCGCGCAGCCCCAGGCATTTTTCGGGTATCGGGCGAAGTAGCGTCGGAGCGATGAGCGACGATGGGGTCGATGGGGTTGATGCGCAGCTGGCTGAGTATCGCGCCAGTATCGACAACATCGACGCGGCGCTCGTGCATCTGCTTGCCGAGCGGTTCAAGATCACCAAGGCGGTGGGTCGCTACAAGGCGACCGTCGACCTGCCCGCGGCTGATCCCGACCGCGAGCGCATCCAGATCGAGCGGCTCCGTGCCCTCGCCGAGGAGTCGGGCCTCGATCCGGCGTTCACCGAACAGTTCCTGCTGTTCATCGTCGCCGAAGTGATCCATCATCATCAACGCATTGCAGAGGGCGAACACTTCTGAGCGCGCCACCACGAGTTGCAGTCATCGGCTCGACGGCGTCGGGAAAGTCGGCCGTGGCGATGGCCGTCGCCCGTCGGCTCGGCGACGTGGAACTGGTGTCGATCGACAGCATGCAGGTGTATCGAGGCATGGACATCGGCACTGCAAAGCCATCAGCAGCCGAGCGCGCCGAGATCCCGCACCACCTGATCGATCTCGTCGAGCCGTCCCACGACTTCACCGTGGCCGAGTTCCAAGCGGCGTACGCATCGGTCGTGGATGCGATCGGCGAGCGTCGACATCGGGCGATCCTCGTTGGCGGTACCGGCCTGTACCACCGGGTCGTGATCGACGACTTCGAACTCCCCGGGGAATGGCCCGAGGTGCGAGCGGATATCGAGGCCGAGGAGGACACCGCTGCGCTGTTCGCCCGCCTGAGCGAGTTGGATCCCGCTGCTGCCACGAAGATGGAGCCGACCAACCGCCGCCGGGTCATCCGTGCGCTCGAAGTCACCATGGGGAGCGGTCGCAGGTTCAGTTCATTCGGGCCCGGAGTCGACAACTATGCGCCGTCAGTCGTGATGCAGATCGGGCTGCGATGGCCGCGCGACGTGCTCACCGATCGGATCTCCGATCGTGTTCACGGGATGATCGATGCGGGCCTGATCGCCGAAGTCGATGCCTTGCGCGCAACGGGCTTCTCACGCACCGCAGCACAGGCGCTCGGCTACAAGGAAATCCTGGAGGCGCTCGACGGTCGGATCAGCAAAGATGAGGCGATCGAGACGATCATCACCCGCACCCGCCGGTTCGCCGTCCGCCAGGAGCGATGGTTCCGTCGGGATCCACGCGTACGCTGGATCGACGTTGCACACGATCCGGTGGCCGAGGCCGCTCCGGCCGTCATCGACGCCCTGCACCCATGACCCCAATCACCCTCACGAAGCACCACGCACTCGGCAACGACTTCCTCGTTGTGTTCGACCCGGGTGTCGACGACCTCCCCGCACTGGCCCAGCAGCTCTGCGATCGGCGGCGCGGCATCGGCGCCGATGGGTTGCTTGTTGCAGAGAGCGCGGAGGGGTTTGCCGCTCGGATGACGCTGTTCAACGCCGACGGATCACGGGCGGAGATGAGCGGTAACGGCATTCGATGCTTCGCCCAGGCGCTCGCTGCGCGGCGAGGTGACATGGCCGATCAGCTGATCCTCACCGATGCCGGTGGCCGACTCGTTGTGCTCACGGCCACCGAAGACCCGGCGACGATCGAGGCGCGCGTCGAGATGGGTGACATCGCAGCCCTCGGCGCACCACAGAACTGGGCCGCGCTCGGATGCCATCCTGACCGGCCGGTGGCCCACCTGAGCCTCGGGAATCCACACAGCGTGGTCGGCGTCGACGAGGTGGCGGCGGTAGATCTCGCCCACCTCGGCAGCCAGATTCCGCAGGTCAACCTCGAGATCATCGAACCCGGCCCCGAACCGAACGCCATCACGATGCGGGTTCACGAGCGTGGCGCCGGCATCACGGAGGCCTGCGGCACGGGTGCTTGCGCGGCGGCCTACGCCGCACGATCGTGGGGCCTCGTCGCCCGGAGCGATGGCGACGTCATCGTCCACATGGACGGAGGAACTGCCACCGTCAGTTTCGCAGTCGATGCTCCGGAGCGAGCCGTGCTGACCGGCCCGGCCACCCACATCGCAACGATCGAGATCGCCCTCCGATGAGCAACACGCCCTACAACGAGGCGCTGTCGGACACGCTGATCGACCGCACGATCCGGGAGAAGATCGTGATCGTGGCGGTGGCGCTACCACGTCAGAACGACGAGGAGGTTGACGCCAGCCTCGATGAACTCGCGCTGCTCGTCGACACCGCCGGTGCGGATGCGGTTGCCCGCATGGTGCAACGACGCGATGCTCCGGACAACAAATGGTGTGTCGGCAAGGGGAAGGCGGAGGAGCTCCGTCAACTCTGTCTTGCTGTTGATGCAGACACGGTGGTGTTCGACAACAATCTGTCACCCGGCCAGCAGTACAACCTCGAAAAACTGCTCGGCCGAACAGCGCTCGACCGGACCGCAGTGATTCTCGACATCTTCGGACAGAACGCGCACACACTCGAGGGCAAGGCGCAGGTCGAGCTCGCACTGTTGCGTTACCGGTTGCCTCGGCTGCGGCGGGGTGCTGACGCCAACCTGTCGCAGCAGCGCGGTGGCGTTGGAGCCCGGTTCGGTGGCGGCGAAACCAAGGTCGAAGTCGACCGCCGACGAATCATGCGGCGTATCAACAAACTCGAACGTGACCTCGACGAGCTCGCCGACACCCGCTTGCTACAGCGCAAGGGCCGCTCGCTCAGCGGGCTCGCCTCGGTTGCGATCGTCGGCTACACCAACGCGGGCAAGTCGTCGCTGCTCAACCGGCTCACCGATTCAGGTGTGCTCGTCGAGGATCGCCTGTTCGCCACGCTCGACCCGACCACCAGACGGTTGGCGCTCCCCGGCGGCGAACCGGTGCTGCTCAGTGACACCGTCGGGTTCATCAACCGGCTTCCCCACGGGCTCGTCGAATCGTTCAAGGGCACACTCGAGGTGGCCGCCATGGCCGACTATCTCGTGCATGTGGTCGACGTGACGGCGCCCGATCCGATCGGCCAGATCGATGCAGTGCATGAAGTGCTCGGCGAGATCCACGCGGCCGCCGTGCCCGAGTTGCTCGTGTTCAACAAGGCGGATCTTGCGCCGGGTGTGGCGAAGGAACTCGTCGCCGACCATGAGGGTTCGTTGTCGATCAGTGCCGTCACCGGCGAGGGCATCGATGAGTTCCTCCGCGCCCTCGGCGATCGACTCCGGGTCTTGACGGTCGTACACGAGATCGTGGTCCCCTACGACCGCGGCGACATCCTGGCCTCGGTGCATCGAGAGGGTGAGGTCGTGTCGGTTGCCGATGGCGCTGACGCGTGGACTGTTCGGGCCCGTCTGTCGGATGCATCCGCCGGTCGCCTCTCGGAGTTCATCTCGACAGAAGCAACAGAGACATGACCGGCTTCGTCCCACCGCCCTACCCGTACGATCGCCTCGATCGGCTCCGCCCGTTGGCCGAGGCGCACCCCGGCGGCACGGTCGACCTGTCGATCGGCACACCGTTCGACCCGCCCCCGCAACAAGTGATCGATGCGCTCGCCACGAGTGGTTCCGAGCGCTCGTATCCGGCGAGCATCGGTTCGTTGGCATTTCGGGAAGCCGCCCAACGGTGGATGATGCGTCGGTTCGACGTCGACGTCCCGGTTGCCCAGATCGGTGCATCGATCGGGTCCAAGGAGTTCGTGGCCACGCTGCCGCAGTGGATGAGGTTGCGCACGCCATCACGAGACACCGTGCTGTATCCGGCCATCGCCTACCCCACCTACGAGATGGGGGCGATACTCGCCGGGCGCCGCGCCGTTCCGATTCGGGCTCTGCCCGACGGCACCCTCGATCTCGACTCGATCGACGCCGCTGACGCCGAACGGGCGTTGCTGCTGTGGGTGAACAGCCCGAGCAATCCGACCGGCAAGCTCGACGATCTCGCCGCTGCTGCAGCATGGGGCCGAGCGCACGATGTGCCCGTGTTCTCCGATGAGTGCTACGTCGAGTTCACCTGGACCGGGCGGGGGCGGACGATTCTGGAGTCGGGCCTTGACGGCCTCGTGGCGGTGCACTCGTTGTCGAAGCGTTCGAACCTGGCCGGCGTCCGGGTCGGCTTCTATGCCGGTGACGCCGAACTCGTCGGCTACCTCCAAGAGGTGCGCAAGCATGTCGGCATGATGGTGCCCGGCCCGGCCCAAGCTGCCGGGATCGCTGCGCTCGACGACGATGAACACGTTGCGGTGCAGCGTGATCGCTATCGCAGCCGCTTGGAGTTGCTGGCCACGGTGTTGTCGGAGTGGTCGGGGACACCCGTTGCGCTTCCCGATGGTGCGTTCTATCTCTGGATACCTGTTCGCGATGGCTGGGAGTTCGCCGAGGGACTGGCTCGCGACGGGGGTGCGCTCGTGAGCCCGGGTGAGTTCTATGGCTCCGATGGTGCACGGTTCGTTCGCGTGGCCGTGGTGCAACCCGACGACCGGATCCAACTCGTCGCCGATCGTCTGGCGGCTGCTCGATGAGCGGCTCCTCGCGCGGTCGTGGATGGATGCTCGTTGTCGGTGCCATCGTGCTCGTGGCCGGGCTGATCGGCGCCGGTGCGCTCTGGTATGTGAGTAGTCAGCGTCTCGACGACAACGTCGCGGGCTTCGCCCGTGCCCCGTCCGGCTGTGCAACCACACTCGACTTTGCTCGTACCGGTGAGTTCAGGTTGTACGTGGAGACGACGGGCAGTTTCGACAATCTTGCCGGCGATTGCGAGGCCGACACGGAGTACGACCGCGATGAGATCGCCGATCCGCAGTTGCGACTCGTCGACCCCGCCGGCGCGGCCATCGTCATTTTCGATACGGCTGGTGCGGCGTACGACACTGGAGCCTTCACGGCTTCATCGGTTGGCGTTGTCCAGATCGACACGCCAGGCGAGCACCTGCTGACCGTGGCGGCCGATGGCGGACAGTTCGCGATCGCAGTCGGCGGTGGCCCGTACGACGGCGTCGGATTGCTCCGATGGGGTGCGGTAGCCCTTGCAATCGTGTCGCTCGTCGTTGGTGGTCTCCTGCTCGTGCTCGGCAGTCGGCGTTCGCCCGGGCCGCCGGCATCAAATGACTCGCTCTGGGTGCCGCAGGGGTCTGCGGCTACCTGGCCGATCGGCCCGCCCGGTTTCCCCGCACCGCCCCCGACGACCGGTGCGACCGGACCTGTCGGGCCGCCGATGGCACCGCCGCCGAGCGCACCATCGCCATGGGCGCCGCCGTCGATCAGTAACGACGCATGACGGTGACGACTTTGCCGTAGATCTCGACGTCTTCGGCCGTGAACTCCATCGGGGCCATGGTCGAGTTCGCCGGTGTGAGGGTCACCTCGGCGCCTGAGCGGCTGTAGGTCTTGATCGTGGCTTCTCCGCCGGGGATGCCGGCCACGACGATGTCGCCGTTGTTGGGGTTGGCGATCTGTGTCGCGATCACGAAGTCGCCGTCGAGGATGCCGAGTTCGATCATCGACTCACCACGCACCCGCAGCATGAACAGCTCGCCGTCGCCGGTGAAGTCGGCCGGGACCGGGAGGATCTCCTCGACGTTTTCCTCGGCGAGCACGTCGGTACCGGCGGCCACATCGCCGACCAGGGGGACGTGGCGGACCGGTCGGCGTTCCATCATGGCGCCACTGTTGGTGTCGTACCGCACCTCGATTGCCCGCGGCTTGGTGGGGTCACGACGCAGGTAGCCAAGACGCTGCAGCGTGTTGAGGTGGCTGTGCACGGTGGACGGGGAGGTGAGGCCGACGGCGTCACCGATCTCGCGGACCGATGGTGGATAGCCACGCTCACGGATCTGCTGTTCGATGAACTCGAGGATGTTTCGTTGACGAGTGCTGATCGTGGGGGCCATGCGAACAGTGTACGGATTGTGGGACGTCGGGTCAAACATCTGTTTCACACACAATTGTTCGAAGAAATACGGATCAGAGGTTGACAGGGGATGCTCGGGGCTGATTCACTACGAACAGTCGTTCTACGAACACATGTTGCGTCTGGGGCTCGAACCCGGAGCAGTGAACGAACACCTGATTCACCACCGGCCCGAGCGGAGCACACGATGACTGCCACCTTTCACCCCTCACACGATTTCCAGCGGATTCGCCGGGCGACCGTTGGCGTCGCGACTGTTGGCACCTCGAACGAGGCCATGGCGATGCCGAACTACATGGTTCGACGTGGCGCCGTTGCCCTCCTCGCGTTGGCCGTGCTTGCAGCCGGCGTGATCGGCGTCGGCGAAGCCGTCGGCGCACTGGCCGACCTCGGAGGCCGTCCTGCCGCGGCCTCCGAGGTCGCCCCGGCGCTCGGTACCTCGACCCCACGCGTTCATGTCGCCGCACCCGGCGACACCATGTGGTCGATCGCCGGGCAGTACCGAGGCAACGTCGGGCGTGATCGCTACGTCGATGCGCTCATCGACCTGAATGGCGACACCTCCATTCAGGTCGGCCAGGCCATCGGCCTGCCCTGAGGCATCCCACCTCACGGAGTGGGGCGACCGGTGTGGTGCGGTGCCGGCCGATAGCCTCACCGGCGTGTTCTGCCCCTCCTGTCGCACCGATGACACCAAAGTGGTCGATTCGCGTATCGCCGAGGAAGGTTCGGCAATCCGCCGGCGTCGTGAGTGCCTGGCCTGCGCACACCGATTCACCACCTTCGAGCGCGTCGATCATGCTCCGCTCACCGTGGTGAAGTCACACGGCGGCGACGAGCCGTTCGATCGAGCGAAGGTGATCGGTGGGCTCGCTGCCGCGACAAAGGGTCGCAACGTGTCAGAGACACAGCTCGACGAGATCGCTGCGCGAGTCGAAGAGTGCGTGCGCCTCTCGGGCTCGACCATCACCAGTGCGAGGGTCGGCCTTGCCGTGCTCGACGAGTTGCGATCGGTCGACGACGTCGCCTATTTGCGCTTCGCGAGCGTGTACAAGGGCTTCGACGGCGCGTCCGACTTCCACCGGGAGTTGGCGCTCCTCGAGAAGTCAGCCACGACGACGTAGCCAGCGCGCATACACGAACGACTGGTCGTCGATCGCCAACTGGGCGAGGTCGAATCGGTGCTGGTGGTTTCCGGCGCCTGCGGCGAGGCGCGGCCCAGTTCCGCCGACGGCCGCTGGTGAGGTGGTGACGTTGATCTCGTCGATCACGTCGGCATCGAGGAGTGCACCGTTCAAGGTCGCTCCTCCCTCGGCCTGCACCACACCGCACGCTGGGTCGAGGAGGCGGAGTCGGGCAACGGCGGCGACAAAATCGACCGCTCCGGTGCCGGCCCGCACGACATCGATTCCGGCGGTGTCGAACGTGGCGTCTTCGGTGGTGATCACAAAGCCGGCCCCCGACGTGAAGAGGGCACTCGACAGGTCGACATCGCCCGATCGGGTGACGACCCCGATGCGCTGGCCGGGCTTGCGGGGCGGGCCGTATCCCTCGTCGCGGACGGTTCCGGCCCCGACAACGATGACATCGGCAATGGCGCGGAGTTGGAAGACGACCGCCGCGTCGGTCGGGCTCGAGAGCCCTGCGGAGTTCCCGCCGACGACGGTCGATCCGTCGATCGAGGCAACCATACAGAGCCCGACCCAGGGTCGGTCCGGCCGCCTGCCCAGTGGAGACGCGTACGCGTCGGCCACGGCGATGTCGTCGGCGGGCTCGGGGAGCAGTCGGCGCATGGATGCATCATGTCGGATGGGCCGCTGCGATGCGACCTCGCAGGGTCTGCGACGATGGTCGAATGGCTGATCACACGACCGCTCCCCGCACCGCCTTTCGCACCTGTCCGCTCTGTGAGGCCAGTTGTGGTCTGGAGATCACGTTGCGCTCCGACGGACACGGCGCCGAGGAGGTGCAACGCATCCGTGGCGACCGCCTCGACGTGTTCTCGAAGGGGTTCATCTGCCCGAAGGGGTCGACCCTCAAGCAGTTGCACGAGGATCCCGATCGCCTCCGCACGCCCATGATCAAGCGCGACGGCGTTCACGTGCCGGCAACGTGGGATGAGGCGTGGGCGCTGATCGACGAACGGCTCAGCTCCGTCATCGCCGATCACGGTCGAGGCTCGCTCGCGGCGTATGTCGGTAATCCGACCGCCCACAGCCTGTCGGCAATGACGTTCTCGCGGGTGCTGCTGACCGGTCTGGGCACCAAACACCGCTTCAGCGCGTCGACGGTCGATCAGATGCCGCGCCATGTGGCGTCGGGCTATGTGTTCGGATCGCCGGTGGCGATTCCGGTGCCCGATCTCGACCGCACGGACTACCTCGTGATTCTCGGCGCGAACCCGTATGCGTCGAATGGCAGTGTGTGCACCGCACCTGACTTCCCGGGTCGGATCGAGGCGATGCGGGCTCGGGGCGGCAAGCTGGTGGTGGTCGACCCGCGGTTGTCGCGCACGGCGCAGGAGGCCGACGAGTGGGTTTCGATCCGTCCCGGTTCCGATGCCCTGCTCCTCGCAGCGATCGCCAACACAATGATCGCCGAGGGTCTCGCTGATCCCGGTGAACACCTCGCCGTCCACGTTTCGGGACTCGACGAGTTGACAGCAGCGCTCGCGCCGTTCACGGCGGAGTTCGTCGCTGAGGCGACGGGCGTCGGTGCCGACACGATCCGGCGCCTCGCGCGGGAGATCGCTGCTGCGCCGACTGCAGCGGTGTACGGACGAATCGGTACGACCACCACCGAGTTCGGCTCGACGGCGTCGTGGCTGATCGATGTGGTGAACATCATCAGTGGCAATCTCGACCGTCCCGGCGGATCGATGTTCCCGACGCCGGTGGCCGGAGGGGCGACCACACGCGGCAAGCCGGGATCGGGACGGGGGTTCTCGATCGGCCGCGGGCACAGTCGAGTGAGTGGGCATCCCGAGGTGATGGGCGAGTATCCGGTGAGCGTGCTCGCCGAGGAGATCCAGACGCCCGGCGACGGACAGATCCGAGCGTTGGTGACACTGGCCGGTAACCCGGTGCTGTCGACACCCAACAGCGAGCAGTTGGCCCGGGCGTTCGACGAACTCGACTTCATGGTGAGCATCGATCTGTATCTGAACGAGACCACCCGACATGCCGATGTGATCCTGCCGCCACCCTCGCAGCTCCAACGTGGGCACTACGACCTGTTGCTCCTGCAGTTCGCCGTCCGCAACGTCGCCAACTACTCGCCACCCGTTCTGCCGCTCGACGAGGGGCAACCCGACGAGTGGGAGATCATCGCCAAGCTCACCACAATCGCGCAGGGTCTGGGGACCGACGTCGACGCGTCGCTCGCCGACGATGCTGCCATCGAAGCGCTCGTGCGGGGCGCGGTGAAGGGAGAGCATTCCGTCGTGGCCGGGCGCGATGCGGACGAGCTGCTCGGCGAGCTGTCGGCGTCCGGTCGTCGGGGGCCCGAGCGGATGCTCGACTTCATGCTGCGGACCGGACCGTTCGGTGACGGGTTCGGTGCTGATCCCGAGGGCACATCACTCGACGATTTGTTGGCGCGGCCTCACGGTCGCGACTTCGGAGCGCTCGTGCCGCGAGTTCCGGACATCTTGAGGACCCCGAGCGGCAAGATCGAGCTGGCGCCGGAGCTCCTGGTGGCCGATCTCGCCCGGCTCGAAGTGGCAGCCGATGAACTCGCCGCCCGTGGCATGGTGCTCGTGGGTCGGCGGCACCTTCGCAGCAACAACTCGTGGATGCACAACGTGAAGGTGCTCGTCAAGGGGGCACCGCGTTGCACCCTGCAGGTGCATCCTGACGACGCCGTCGCCCTCGGCCTGGTTGACGGCGCCGCCGCGACCATCACCTCGCGGGTCGGGTCGGTGAATGCCCCGGTGGAAGTGACCGAGTCGATCCGTCCGGGCGTGGTGAGCCTGCCCCACGGATGGGGCCACGATGTTCCAGGTACGCAGATGCGCGTGGCGGCCGAACATGCGGGGGTCAACTCCAACGTGCTGTCCGATGACAAGGCGATCGATCCGCTGTCGGGCACCTCGGTCCTCAATGGCATTCCGGTCGAGGTGAACGCTGCTGTCTGATTTGGTCGACGACCATCGGATGTGACGATGTGGACAACCCAGTGTTGTTCACCGCCTGTCCACACGCTGTCCGCAGCGAATTCATCGAAATTCACATGGTTGTCCCTCTTTCTCCTCACAGGCCCGACTCCGTAGAGTGCCCCCAGTGCCGACCACGGCGCGACGCACGGATGAGACGGTGGGTGCTGGTATCTCGAGAGATACCGAGGACGGTGTCTGCTTGGGGGACTCCCTCGACCTGTGACGGCGCGCAGTGGTCGGCGATTCGCGTCGGGGTAGAGCTGACACGGCTGTAGTTTGATATCCACTCGACTCTCGGAGGAACAGTCATGTCGCTCGATCGCAACGCCGACGTCACCACCGCGCCGGTCGCCAGCGCAACGGCCGCCATCGGATTGGGTCGCCTGTACACCTCCGCTGGAGTCGACCCCTACGACGAGGTTGTCTGGGAGCGTCGCGACGCGCGGATCACGAACTGGGTCGACGGATCGGTGGCGTTCGAACAGCTGGGCGTCGAGTTCCCGATCACATGGTCGCAGAACGCCACCAATATCGTCACCCAGAAGTACTTCCGAGGCGGGCTGGGTTCACCTGAGCGAGAATGGTCGCTGAAGCAGGTCGTCGATCGCATCGTCGACACCATCACCGACTGGGGGGTCGCCGACGGCTACTTCGACGGCAACGAAGCCGACGCCTTCAGCGACGAACTGAAGTACATCCTCGTGACGCAACGGGCGGCATTCAACAGCCCGGTGTGGTTCAACATCGGAGTTGCAGGCGTTCCGCAGCAGGCGAGCGCCTGCTTCATCCTCGCCGTCGAAGACGAAATGAGTTCGATCCTCAACTGGTATCGGGAGGAGGGGATCATCTTCAAGGGCGGCTCGGGGGCAGGGGTGAACCTGTCGCGTATCAGATCGTCGTTCGAGCACCTCGAAGGCGGCGGGACCGCATCGGGCCCGGTGAGTTTCATGCGGGGGGCCGATGCTTCGGCGGGCACGATCAAGTCGGGTGGCAAGACTCGGCGCGCGGCCAAGATGGTGATCCTTGACGCCGGCCACCCCGACATCGAACAGTTCGTGTGGGCCAAGGCAAAGGAGGAGCGCAAGGCGCGGGCGCTGAGTGACGCCGGCTTCGACATGGGCCTCGACGGGGTCGACTCGTTTTCGGTGCAGTACCAGAACGCGAACAACTCGGTGCGGGTCACCGACGAGTTCATGCAGGCGGTCGTCGACGGCGCCGACTGGGATCTGTGCGCTGTCACCACCGGCGAGGTGCTGCGTACCGTTCCCGCACGGGAGTTGTGGCGTGAGATCGCCGAGGCGGCGTGGGAGTGCGCCGATCCGGGCCTCCAGTTCGACACCACGATCAACCGCTGGCACACCGCCCCGAACCACGGCCGGATCACCGGAAGTAATCCATGCAGCGAGTATTTTCACGTCGAAAACTCAGCCTGCAACTTGGGTTCCGTCAACCTGTTGAAGTACCTGCAGGACGATGGCGGGTTCGACGTGGGGGCATTCGTGCACACGGTCGACACGGTGTTCACGGCCCAGGAGATTCTGGTCGGCCGGGCCGACTATCCGACCGAGAAGATCGGTGCCACTACGCGGGCGCTGCGACAACTCGGTCTCGGCTACGCCAACCTCGGTGCGCTGCTGATGGCGCTCGGGCTGCCGTACGACTCCGACGATGGTCGTGCATGGGCGGCCGCGATCACGTCGCTGATGACCGGCTCCGCGTACGCCGCCAGTGCGCGCACGGCCGCCCGAGTCGGACCGTTCGACGGCTTCGCCGAGGAATCCGACGCGATGCTCGGCGTGCTCGAAATGCATCGTGACGCGAGTCGGGCGCTCGAGCGGAAGGGCGCTGTGCCATCGGAGCTGCTGGAGGCGGGAGCGCAGGCGTGGGACGCGGCGATCGCCGGCGCGGCGATGCATGGTGTGCGTAACAGCCAGGCAACGGTTCTCGCTCCGACCGGCACGATCGGCCTGGCCATGGATTGTGACACCACGGGGATCGAACCCGACCTCGCCCTCGTCAAGACGAAGAAGCTGGTGGGCGGCGGCACGATGTCGATCGTCAATCAGACGATCCCGCGGGCGCTGCGACGTCTCGGCTATTCACCCGAGCAGGTCGACGACATTGTCGGTTACATCGACGAGCACATGTCGGTGATCGGAGCGCCGCACCTGCGACCCGAGCACTTGCCGGTCTTCGCCTGCTCGATGGGCGACAACACGATTCACTACGAAGGTCACGTGCGGATGATGGCGGCGGTCCAGCCGTTCATCAGCGGTGGGATCTCGAAAACGGCGAACATGCCAGAGGAGGTCACCGTCGAGGATGTCGAGGCGCTGCACATGCTGGCATGGGAACTGGGCTTGAAGTCGGTTGCGATCTATCGCGACAACTGCAAGCTCGGCCAGCCGCTGTCGACGTCGAAGCCCGCCGTGGCCGCGGACTCAGTCGCCGCCGACTCCAGCGGTGGGGTCGAGATCGTCGAGCGGATCGTGCACCACCCGGTGCGCCAGAAGATGCCGCGGACGCGACGCGGGCGCACGTTCGAGTTCCGGGTGGCCGACTGCAAGGGCTTCGCCACGATCGGCGAGTACGACGACGGCCAGCCCGGCGAGATCTTCCTGACGGTGTCGAAACAGGGCTCCACGATGGCCGGTGTGATGGACGCGTTCGCGAAGTCGGTCAGCTACGGATTGCAGTACGGGGTGCCGCTACGGGCTTTCGTGGAGGCGTTCACGAACATGCGCTTCGAACCGGCCGGGATGACCGACGACCCAGACATCCGCTTCGCGTCGTCGATCATGGACTACCTCTTCCGCCGGTTGGCGATCGAGTACATGACCTACGACGAACGGGCCGAGCTCGGCATCTTCTCGGTCGACGAACGGCTGCAGCCGACGTTGCCGGGCCTCGACGAGCAGGTGACGCCGACCCACCAGGGATCCGACCTTGCCCCCGATCCCAAGTCGCAGGTCGTCGACGCCGGACAGATCGCGTTCGCTCCCGTTGAATCGGCCTCGGCGCCGCAGCCAAGCCTGATTCGCCAAAGCGACGCGCCCATGTGCATGCAGTGCGGCATCGCCATGATGCGCTCGGGCAGCTGCTACGTGTGCACCTCGTGCGGTAGCACCAGCGGCTGCAGCTGACTCGGCCCCGAGCCCCTCATCGCTGGGAGGGTGGGGTGGTGGGGGCGCTACCTTCGGGCAGATGAGCGACGATGCACGCGAACTCATCAGATATCACGCCGAGGGCAAGGTCGGCGTGATCACGATCGACCGGCCCGAGAAGCGAAACGCGATGACGTACGCGATGCTCGGCGAGTTCATCGAGGCCGTCGGTCGAGCTGACGAAGACCCGACCACCA
>DASQFE010000438.1:0-3591 GCA_035633295.1 Ilumatobacteraceae bacterium
AGAACTCGGTTTCTTCCTCCTCGACGTGATGGCGGACGTTCTCGATCAGCACGGTGACCTTGGGTGTGAAACGCTCGTTCGAGGGATCGAGATCGGCGAGCTCGGAAAGGAGCCACTTCACGATGTGGTGTTCTTCGAGGCTTTCGAGCGCGATGTCCTCTACTCCGGTCACGGTTGCGCGCGTGACAGGGTAGAACACCTGCTCCTCGATCGTCGTATGAACCGACAGCTCCTCGATGATCCGATCGACGATCTGTCGCTTCTCGACGAGTGCTCCCTCGCCTGCTTTCTCGAAGCGCTTGAACAAGGCTTCGACGGTCTTGTGGTCGTTGCGGAGAAGTGTGATTGCATCCATGGCGGGTAGTTACCCAAACGTCGCGAGTTTCAATCGGCACGAACGGAGTTCGTCGCCAAGCCCATCGCACGGCGGTCACGCATCCCAGGATGGCCGCGCAGCGGGTTCATCCGACTCACGAACGGGTAGAGACGAGCACATGGACTCCAGGACCACTGCCCACGAAGCGATCTACGACGTCGGTGTGATCGGCGGCGGATCGGCGACCGAGACCCTCGTACAGGAACTTCACGGTTCCGGATTGAGCATCATCGTGTTCGAACAGGATCGAGTCGGCGGTGAGTGTCCATTCGTCGCGTGCATGCCGAGCAAGACGATGCTCCACGTCGGAGCAACGACCGGGAACTGGGACGAGGCGGTAGCTCGTCGGGGCGAGGTGACTCACCACCTCGACGACACCTCACATGCCAAGGAACTCACAGAAACTGGCACCGTCCTGGTCCGCTCGCGGGCTCGAATCATCGACGCCGAAACGATCGAAGCCGACGGCGGCCACTTCACTGTCCGTCACATCGTCGTGGCGACCGGCTCCGAATCCGTGACGCCGGATATCGCCGGGCTCGACTCGCTCGGAGATCGGCGGTGGTCGAGTGTCGAGGCCCTGACAGCGCAGGAGCGGCCCGACCGTCTGGTGATTCTCGGGGGTGGTGTCATCGGTTGCGAGCTCGGACTCGCATTTGCCCGACTCGGCACCACGGTCACGCTGCTCGACGCAGACCCGCACGGGTTCCCGGACCTGAGTGACGAAGTCGGCGACCTCGTCGACGCAGGCCTGCGACTGGCTGGGGTCACGGTGCGACGAGGAAGTGGAGCGGTCGGTTTCGTGGAGACCGCCGGACTCATCACCGTGGACACCGACGACGGCGACTGCATCGTGGCCGACCGCGTCCTGGTTGCAGTCGGCAAGCAGGCACGAGTGGACGGCATCGGTCTCGAGGCCCTGGGGCTCGACCCAGCCGCCGGACTGGAGGTGGACGAGACCGGACACGTGCGGTGTGTGGGTTCGGTCTGGGCGATGGGCGACGTTGCCGGCCAAGGCCAGTACACCCACTTGGCCAATCATCAGGCACGCGTCGTCGCCGACCAGCTCGCCGGTGGACGGACGCGACGCTTCGACGACGTGGTGATCTCGTCGTGCGTGTTCACCGATCCGCCAGTGATCCAGGTCGGGCCGTCGCGGGCGGACCTCGCCGGTGACCCTGACGTGATCTGGGCAACGGGCCTGGTCTCCGACCTCCCTCGTGCCTTGACCGACGCCCTCGGCGAGGGCTTCCTCGCCATCGCGGCGCGGCGCAGCACCGGGTGCATCGTCGCTGCGCACGGCGCAGGTCCCCGCTTCGAGGAGTTGGTTCATGCGCTCGTGATTGCCGTGGACGGCGCCGTACCACTCGACCGACTGGCGATGTCGATGCACGCCTTTCCGACTGTCGGCGAGATCCTGGGTCCGGTGTACCAGGCGCTACTCCGCGAGATTCAAACCGTTGAGGTCCCCGCTGCGGAGGGTTGACGTCACGGTGCTCGGGGTACCGCCCTCCCATGAACAACCACTCGTTTGAACCAGCCTCGATTCGTGACCTTGCGTGGGAGATCGAACCGGACCTCGACGTGCTCTCGATATCGCACCCGCAGCCAATACTGCGGGTCTACAACGCAGTTGGGGTCTTTCGATCGCAGGACGACGCCCGCAACGCCGTGCTGGCAGTAGAGAGCCTGGGGGCCGCGGAACCTGCCGTCGGCATGACGACGCTCGGCTCATCGGTTCGCAGTGATGAAGTCCGCGACTCGAGTACCGACGCCGCTGGAGTACCGGTCGGGGCGGACCGCGAGGGTGTGGTCAGCGACATCGTTCCCCGAGCGATCAAGGGCGCGGTGTACTTTGCTGCTCTCGGAGCGGTCCTCGCCGGGATGTTGATCGTCTTGTTCGGCGACCGGGAACTGATCGTCGTGGGTATGGTCACCGCAGCGCTGTTCGGTGCCGCAGTGGGTGCCGTCTGGGGAGCGTTCGTACGGATGGGTCTCAGCGACGCCTACCGTGAATCGTTCGTCGACCCGAACTCATTCGAGACAATCATCGTCTCGTTCCACACCGACGAACGGTCGGAGGCCGAGGAAGCCGCCGCGCGCCTTGCCCTCGCTGCCGGCCACGAGACGATGATCCTCCGGCTCGACGAGATCAGCGACCGCACGTCCAAGCGATGAGTCGTTCACGCGCGCTCGATCCTGATGCTTGGGCACGCGACGACCATGATCATGTCGTCCGGATCGGAAGCCGGATGAATCCATGACGATCGGTGACCTCAGCATCTTCGAGCGGCCGGCGAAGTGGCGAACCGCAGCGGCGCTGAAGGTCGCACACAACCGCCGCGAGCGCCAGGCTGCAGCCAGTCCCGGGCCGGCATTCCCACAGGCACTCGCCCTCGTAGAGCGCGCCCTCGAGCAGGCGCCGGAGGGCCCGGTGGTCGACCTCGGTGCGGGACTGGCCGGTGTCTCGGATTGGCTCGGTCAGCGCACCGGACGATTTGTCATTCCAATGGATTCTGCCCACGCCAGCTGCGTCGGCGCTCTACGCCTCTTCCCTGGCCTCACGCCGGTTCGCGCAGACCTGACGGCCTTGCCCGTCCGCCGCGGATCGGTCGCCGCAATCGTCATCGCGGGTGTGACATCGCTGCTCGACGACGACGGGTTCGATGCGTGCATCGACGAAGCTGCCCGCTGCCTCCAAGCGGGCGGTCGAATGGCCTTCGTCGACCTCGTGTCGGCGACCCGTACCGATGTGCGGCGCGGTCCCAATGTGTTCCGCTCGTCGGAGACGATCTGTTCGGCGTTCGCTGCGCACGGGTTCACCGATGTCGATCATGCGCTTGGCGAAACTGGAGTGGGCTCGTGGAGCGACTTCAACTCGACCATCGGCGAGCATGTGCGCACCCACAACGACCACGAAATCGCCTACGGCGCTTGGCGCCACGATCAGGCGCACATCCAGCGGGTGATGGAGTCGGGCATCGTGCTCGTCGGAGCGGTGACCTTCGTTCGCGGCCAGCGCAACAAAAATCTCGGTCGCACCGACGTCGACCTGGTGCGTCGCAGGCCACGGACTACCGATTCTCGTCGGTGGAGTAGGGCATCGGGTGGTCCCCGCCGAGCTCACTGAAGCGTTCATTCAGGGCAACGGAAAGCAGATCACGATCCGCTTCGGAGGCAAGCAGGGCGCCGTAGAGGACGGCTTCGATCTCGAG
>DASQFE010000439.1:0-1557 GCA_035633295.1 Ilumatobacteraceae bacterium
GGCCGATGAGCGCACGGGCGGGGGCTGGCTGATGGAAATTCTCGCCTGGATCGCGGGACTGGTCGGCGTCGTCGTTGCGCTGGCGTTGGCCGCGTGGCTGACAATGCTCGCGACGTCGTTTCGTGTCGACCCCGGCACCGTGGTGCTGCTGTTGAAGCAGGGTCGGGCGACGGGCCGGGTGCTCGGTCCCGGTCGGCATTTCATCCAACCGTGGCGCAAGGTCCTCGTGCAGGTGTACCCGGCTCGAGAGCTGGCACTCGTCGTGGGAGGAACGGCGTCGGCTGACGAACGCGTCGATCACATCGATGCTGCGCTCCGTGTCCACTTCGGTGACAAGGCGTTCGCGCGGATCAGCTACACGGTTCGCTGTCGGCTCGACACGAGCAAGGTGCAGCTCGTACACAACCAGTACGGACCCGAAGGAATCTGGCCGACACTGCGTGACACGGCTCGTCGTTGTCTCGTGGCCGAGGCAGCCGGTGCGTCGATCGACGATGCGTTCGGCGCCGGGTTCACCGCGCTCGAGGAGCGCTTCGAGGAGGCGGTCCGGGTTGCGTTCGCAGAGATCGGTTTCGATCTCGAGGTGTTCACGCTGCGCGAGGTCGATCTCGGGCAGACCGGCGAGGTGATTCAGGCCACGCTGCGCGCGGACGCCGAGTTGGAACTGGAGAACGCACTCGCCCGCGTCCGCCAGGCACGGTTGGACAACGACGCCGCCCTGGCCGAGGTCGTGGCCGGTCTCGAGGGTGATGTGCTGCTGCGCTACCGCCAGCTCGAGTCCTGGCGGGAGATGGCCCGGCGGGAAAATGTCGACCAGGCGATTCCCGCGGCCCTGGCCGCGTTGCTCGTCGCCGGCTCGATCCAGGACGGCTCGGGTCACGACGCACGGGGAGTCGACGCGAACGCCGTGGCGACGGACGACGCGCCGTGAGCACGTCTCCGTGGTCCCCCTCCTCACGGGGAGGCACGCTCGCGCGGGCATCGCCGTGGTCCGGTTCGCCCGCCACCCAGCAGAGCGCTCCCGCGACATCCTCGTCGACGGCGCAGTCCGGGTCGGCCGACCAGTCATCGGGAGCGCCGAAAGTCGGCCGACTCATCGAGGTGTTGACCGTGGTACTGCTCGGTGTCGCAAGCATCGGATCGGCGTGGTCGGCCTACCAGGTCTCGCAGTGGAACGGGGTGGAGACCGACGAGGCACGAGCATCGGCCGTGTACCGGATCGATGCGTCACGGGAGTACGCCCTGGCGACCCAGACCGTCGCGTACGACGCCGCTGCGGTGAGCCAATATGCCCAGTCGATCGCTGCGGAGAACGTCGAACTGCAGGTCTTCTTGCGCGAAACGATCGTGCGGCCCGCGTTCCGCCCGATCATCGACGAATGGAAGGCGGTGATCGACGCAGGAGAACTGCCGACGAACCTGTTGCAGGACGAGGAGTACCTCTCCGGGTTGTTCGCCGAATCGACGGCCGCAGACGCGGCGGCGCTCGCAGCATCGACGTCGAGCGAGGCAGCGGGCAACAACGCCGACGGTTACATCCGGATCACGCTGTTCTTC
>DASQFE010000440.1:0-3503 GCA_035633295.1 Ilumatobacteraceae bacterium
GATCGGGTAGCTGACCAATGCCCGACGGTTGGGGCCGCCGGGCAACTCGATGTAGTCGTGGTGGTCGGTCGGCAACTGGTTCGGGGCGGGGTTGGTGGTGCGATGCTTGACGGTGCCGGTACCGGCAAGGTTCGTCAACCAGTACCCCTGGCTTTCGAAGATCCCGAACGGGCCGTATGACGGCGTGAATGCCAAGCGCCCGTCGGACAGGCGCTTCGCGTCCATCATCCCCGACGGGGTGCGCCGGTACCACACCGGTGCGCCGTAGTTGTCGAGAACCATCACGTAGGGGCCGTTCTTGGACGGGTTCGGGCTCGCAAAGCCCGAGGTCGTGAGGTACCAGCCGGGTGCCGGATTACCCGGACGCAGCACCTCGAGCCGTGGGAAGTCGAGCGGAACGCATCGGAAGTGATAGTCGCGCCCTGCGCCCGGGCGAGACGTCGACACCACGACGGGTTGATCAGTGCGCAACGGGAAGGAAACCGATCCGGAACCGAGCGGGGTCCCGGGTGCCCCGGCGACCGACAGGGTCGCCGACGCGAACGGCAGCAGGTCGATGTTCATTGCGACGGTCGCCGTGCCCGTGCCGGCTGCACACTCGATGATGTAGTCAGTCGCCGCCGGATTGAACGGTGGCCAGGTCGGCTTGTCGAACGACAGTCGCTCGACGGGCGACCCGCTCGGCGCAGTCATCACGGCGAACACATCGACGATGAGGTTCGTCTGAACGGACGACACGACACAGACCTTCCGGTCGGCGCCGAGGTCGACCGCCGACAGGTTGGTCGCTGCCTCGCCGCCGACGAAGTTCAGGTTCGAGACCTCCGGGACCGCACCGCCACAGGGGTACGCAGTCAGGAAGCCGGCGGCCACTGCGTCGGTCGACACGAAGTTCAACATCACTGCGGAAGCATCGCTCGCGTCAGCGAGACCCGCGACGGGGTCGAACGAGCGGACTTCCCCGGCAGCGAGCGGCAGGAGCGGACCGCCGATCCCGTTGCGACTGTCGACCACCCGTCGGCCTGCGCTCGGCTCGACCGCAGCGGTCGGGCCGAACCCGGGCGCCGGCGCGTAGTAGCCGCTCACGTCGACGATGACGTGCACCGTGGTGTCGGCGACCACACACAGGGTTCTTCCGAGGCCGAGCCCGACGATGGCGCCGACTGCCCGCGCCTCACCGGCGAGAAAGTTGACATTCGACGCGTTGGGTACCGGTTCACCGCACGGGAAGGCCGTCATGTAGCCGGGCTGGACGGCGTTCGCCGCAGTGAGGTTGACAACCACCGCAGTGGCGTTGTCGGGGATCACGTTCACGGGCATCTGCACTTCGCGCACCTGGAACCGACTGAGCGGCGTGAATCCGGGGCGCCGGCTGTCGTACACACGCTGCGGGCTGATCGACGACAACCGATCCGGGCCGTCGGACCACCAGCCGCTGAGATCAACGATCAGATGCGACCGTCCATGACTGAAGATGCAGATCTCGCGGTTCGCATCGGGGATCGCAACCACGAGGTTCGGTGTGGCGAAGCCGGCTCGCGAGTTGAGGTTCGACGTCTCGGGCCGTCCCGACGCACACGGATACACCGTGAAGTAGTCGGCCTCATCAGAGACTGAAGTCATCGACAGCGCGACCGCCTGCGCGTTCGCCGGAATGTCGGCGCCGACGCTCACACGCATGGTGCAGCCGCGATCGATCGGAGCGCCCACGCCGCCGATGTTGTTGCGGGTGTCGACGAGCCGCACCGGATTGATGGGCGTGTAGCTCAGCATCGGTGGCGCCGCCGACGAGCCCCCTGCCGGTTGTGGGTCGCAGAGGACTGACGCGGATGCTGCTGCGGCAGGGGTGGGTTCGGCGATGGCCAGCGGCACCATCAGCGTGAGGGCGCACGCGACCAACAGCAGTCGACTGATCCGGCACATTCGGGTCAGAGTACCGGCACCCACGGCGCTTGTCCTGTCGCGGTGCGTGACTGCTACATCCGGGGTCAGACCCCAGAGATAACAGTCAGGAGCGCTTCTGGATGTTGGCCCACTCGTCGCGGAGGCCGACCGTTCGATGGAACAACATCGGCTGGTCGGGATCGAGCGCGAAGTAGCCGAGCCGCTCGAACTGGACCACCTGGCCCGGCGCAGCGTCGGCCAGTGCCGGTTCGACCTTGACATCGACGAGCAGTTCCCGGGAGTCGGGGTTCAGGTCGTCGAACGCATCACCGGTCGACTCGCCCGGGATCTCCGCGGTGAACAAGCGGTCGTACAACGCCACCGAGGCGTCGGCTGCATGCGCCGCCGACACCCAGTGCATCGTCGACTTGACCTTGCGCCCGTCGAGCGCATTGCCGCCTCTCGACGCCGGGTCGTAGGTGACCTGGACTTCGACGACGTTGCCGTCGCCGTCGGTGTCGAAGCCGGTCGCCGTCACGAAGTATGCGCCTCGCAGACGCACTTCCTTGCCAGGCGAGAGCCGGAAGTACTTCGGCGCCGGCTCGGCCATGAAATCCTCGTGCTCGATGAACAACTCGCCTGTGAACGGCACCATGCGGGTCCCGTCGTCGGCGTTCTCCGGGTTGTTCGCCAACTCCATCATCTCGACGACCGGCTCACCGCTGCCATCGGTCGGCCAGTTGGTGACGACGACCTTCAACGGCCGCAAGACCGCCATCCGGCGCAACGCCGAGCGGTTCAACTCGGTGCGGACGAATGACTCGAGCAGTTCGATCTGGTGTCGGCTGTTGGTGCGCGACACCCCGATGAAATTGCAGAACTCCCTGATCGCCGAAGCCGGGTAGCCGCGTCGGCGCAGGCCACACAGCGTCGGCATGCGTGGGTCGTCCCACCCGTCGACGGTGCCGTTCTCGACCAGCTTCGCGAGGCGTCGTTTGGAGGTGACCGTGTGGGTCAACTCCAGCCGGGCGAACTCGGTCTGGCGAGGCCGTTCGAACGGCAGCGGGAGCTGTTCGAGGTACCAGTCGTAGAGCGCACGGTGACTGTCGAACTCGAGCGTGCACAACGAGTGGGTGACGCCTTCGATCGCATCGCTCTGGCCATGGGCCCAGTCGTAGGTGGGGTAGATGTTCCACAGCGCTCCGGTCCGGTGGTGATGAACGCCACGGATGCGGTACATGATCGGATCGCGCATCTGCATGTTCTCGTGCTGCATGTCGATCTTGGCCCGCAACACGTGCGACCCCTCGGCGAACTCGCCCGCCCGCATCCTGCGGAACAGGTCGAGGTTCTCTTCGACGGACCGATCACGGAACGGACTCTCCACGCCCGGTTTGCCGTAGCCGCCACGCTGCGCTGAGATCGTCTCGCCGTCCTGGTCGTCGACGTACGCGAGGCCCTTCTCGACGAGCAGTTCGGCCCAGCCGTAGAGCTGCTCGAAGTAATCACTGGCGTAGAGCGGCTCACCCTCGATCGGGAAACCGAGCCAGGCGAGGTCAGCGATGATGCCGTCGACGTAGCTGGTGTCCTCGGTGTCGGGATTGGTGTCGTCGAACCGC
>DASQFE010000441.1:0-3613 GCA_035633295.1 Ilumatobacteraceae bacterium
GGCGTGATGATCAACATCGTTCCACCCGAGCAGGCATGCGGCGCGCTGCGCTCGGTGGCCGCGTCGGCCTGAGCCGACGCACGATTCCGCTTGGGGCGGTCGGCGGCGAGTCGGCCTCAGCCAGGCGATCGGGAGCCGAGCCACACCATCGACATCGGTCCGATGTCGATGAGCGCCGACGATCCGAGCCCCTGCCACGCCTCGTCGACGCCCGTGACCGAACGCTGCTCGTCGCCACGATGGCCGCTTCCCCACCAGCTTGCGTCATCGGTGTCGATGATCACGTCCCACCGCCCGCCCCACGGCAACCCGACGCGATAGCCGGGTCGGGTCACCGGCGTGAGGTTCGCGATACACGCAACCGCCGCAGCTCCGTCGAGGTCCCATCGGGTGAACGCGTACAGGCTGTGCGCAGCGTCGTCGGCATCGAGCCATTGGAAGCCGCCCGGCTCGCTGTCGCGACACCAGAGGGCCGGCCACGCATCGCTGGCTCGGTTCAACGCGCCGATCAGG
This sequence comes from Ilumatobacteraceae bacterium, assembly GCA_035633295.1. Lineage (GTDB taxonomy): Bacteria > Actinomycetota > Acidimicrobiia > Acidimicrobiales > Ilumatobacteraceae > Sva-07. The sequence continues at coordinate 514 of DASQFE010000441.1, forward strand.
TCGTTGACGCCGCGATGAGCGGGGTGCTCGAGGAGGTGCCACGGCAGTTCGGCCTCGTCGTTCCACTCCTGCCACGGGGCCAACTCGGCGCCCATGAACACGAGTGGCGCTCCGGGCATCGACCACTGCCAGGCATACAGCGCGCGCAGCGCCGCGAACCGTTGCCAGTCGTCGCCACCCATCTTGCGCAGCAGGCTCCCCTTGCCGTGCACGACCTCGTCGTGGCTCAACGGCAGCACGAAGCGTTCGTCGTAGGCGTAGAGCAGCGCGAAGGTCATCTCGTTGTGGTGATGGCTGCGATGCACCGGATCGAGTGCGAGGTAGTCGAGCGTGTCGTGCATCCACCCCAGGTTCCACTTGTGGGTGAAGCCGAGACCGCCCATCGATGTCGGTGCGGTGACACCCGGCCATGACGTCGACTCCTCGGCGATCATCAACGCATCGGGGAACTCGTCGGCGACCACCGACGTGGTTTCACGAAGGAATGCGAGGGCTTCGAGGTCTTCGCGACCGCCGTACTTGTTCGGCGTCCACTCGCCATGGGCGCGCGAGTAGTCGAGGTACAGCATCGAGGCAACGGCATCGACGCGCAGGCCGTCGACGTGGAACTGATCGAGCCAGTACAACGCGTTCGACACCAGGAAGTTGCGGACCTCGTTGCGTCCGTAGTGGAACACATAGGTTCCCCAATCGGGGTGCTCGCCGCGGCGGGGGTCGGGATGCTCGTAGAGCGTTGTGCCGTCGAAGCGGGCCAGGCTCCACTCGTCACGCGGGAAATGGGCGGGGACCCAGTCGACGATGACACCGATGCACCGTCGATGCATCTCATCGACGAATCGACGCAGACCGTCGGGATCGCCGAATCGGGCGGTCGGCGAGTAGTAGCCCGACACCTGGTAACCCCACGAGCCGCCGAACGGGTGCTCGGCGATCGGCATGAGTTCGACGTGGGTGAAACCGAGACGGGCAACGTGCTCGCCGATCTGGGTCGCCAGTTCGTCCCAGGTGTCGACCGAACGCTTCCACGACGCAAGGTGGACCTCGTAGATCCGCAGCGGCGACGTGCCGTCGAGCGTCGTGCGGCGGTCTTGCATCCAGTCGTCGTCGGTCCATCGGTGACCACCCGAGGTCGGCACCACGCTGGCATCACTCGGCGGACGCTCGCTCTGGCGAGCCATCGGGTCGGCCTTGTGCAGCGTGGCGCCATCACGAGTGGTGATCACGAACTTGTACCGGTGGCCGCTCTGTGCGGCGGGGGCGACCATGGTCCAGATACCCGTCGCGACCGTCGACAGCACTGGCGCCAGCGGCTCGGGAACCCAGTCGTTCCAGTCGCCGATGATGGCGACACCCGCTGCGTTGGGTGCCCACACCCCGAACCGGATCGAGCGCGCCAAGCCCGACTCGTCGACGAGGAGCGGTTGCGGGCCGAGCAGTTCCCAGAGTCGCCGATGCGTCCCCTCGCCAAACAGGTGGAGGTCGAGATCACCGATCGGTCGGGCGACATGAGCCATCACCATCAAGGGTAGGGCGTCAGCGGGAGTAGGGTGCGCGCCCGTGCGCGTCTTGATGCTCTCGTGGGACTTCCCGCCCCGCGGGACCGGTGGAATCGCGGCGCAGGTGAGCGGCCTCAGCGCGGCGCTCGCCGCGGCCGGCCACGACGTCGTGGTCCTCACCGTCGCCGACCGACCGGCCGAACTCGGATCCAAGCCCCCGCCCGGGGTACGTGTACTCCGCACGCTCATCGACCTTCCCTGGCTGCCACCCGTTGAAGCGGTCACTCGGATCGCGTCGGCAAATCACACCGTGACCAAACTCGGTTCCCGCTTCATCGGCGACCTCGCAGGCTGGGAACCCGAAGTGGTGCACGGCCACGACTGGCAACTCGGCTGGGCCGCCGACTCGCTCGCTGCGCGGTACAACGTTCCCTTCGTGTTGACGATGCACGGCACCGAGCGGGTGCGCCATGGCGGACAGCTTCCCCTCGGCCACCCGACCGACATCAACTCGATCGAATGGTGGTTGGCTTTCCAGGCCGACCGCATGATCGCTCCGACCCGCTTCATCGTCGAGCAACTGGTGATCGGATTCGAGCTCGACGTCGATCACATCGCGCACATCCCCAACGGCATCGATCCATCGCTGTGGCGTCCCGCCCGACCGGTCATTGCACCGCAACGCCAGCGCAACCCACTGGTCGTCTCGTGGGGGCGCGTGCAGTACGAGAAGGGGTTCCAAATACTGGCGCGAGCGATCCACACGCTGCGCGGCCGAGTCCCCGACGTGCACGGCGTCATCGCCGGACGCGGCAGCTACCTCCCAGAACTGCAGACACAGATCGACGTCGAGGGTGTCAGCGATCTCATCGAGCTGCCCGGGTTCGTCGCCGAGGCCGACCTGCGTCACCTCGTCCATCGAGCAGGGTGCGTCGTCATTCCATCGCTCTACGAGCCGTTCGGCATCGTGGCCCTCGAAGCGCTCGCTGCCGGGGCCCCGCTGATCGTGGCGAGAACGGGTGGGCTCGCCGAACTCATCGTGGGCACCAACGCCGGCGTCACGTTCGAACCCGGGAATCCTGACGACCTCGCCGAGGCGATCGAGCAGGTACTGATGAACAACGAACTCGCCACGATCCTGGTCGCCAATGCCCGTGACCTCGTGGAACACAAGTACGCGTGGGGGGCAATCGCCCGTGCCACGGCCGAGGTGTACGCCTCCGCGCAGATCACGGCTCGATGAACTCTGGGGTCGCCGAATCAGACCACGTTGAGGAGTCGCTAACGTCTGCGCCGATGCGACCGATTCACCAGTTCACCGCCACCAGTAACGTGCCCGCCTCATTGAGTGCACTCGAGGCCATCGCCGCCAACGTGCAATGGGCATGGACACGTCAGTTGGCTCAGGTCTTCGACCGGCTCGACGGATCGCCGACCGGTCGTTCGTGGCGCGAGACGGGCCAGCATCCGGTCGATCTCGTCCGACGGACCTCACCGGGATGTTGGGAGGCACTCGCCGACGACGAGCAGTACGTCGAACAGGTCGCACGCGCCCGCCAACGCCTCGACGACGCACTCGACGGCTCGAGCTGGTTCGCCCGACG
>DASQFE010000442.1:0-6326 GCA_035633295.1 Ilumatobacteraceae bacterium
AATTCGACCTGCTCACCATCCGCGACCACGCCTGCCGCATCCCCGGCTGCCCCATCCCGCCACCTCCTGCACGAACAACAGGGGAGTCGATGAGAAGTCAGGCCGGGGCAGGGTCGATTCGGGGTGACTCGGCCGGCAGGCCGCTGAGGTGCGCGGCGTCGTTGTAGCGAATGAGCTGCCACGTGCCCGATGGTGCCTGACGAAACTCGGTGATCGACGTGTTCAGGGTCTGCAGCTCGAACGATCCTGTCGGCGCTGAGCGCAGGAGCAGGCGGAATGCGGCATCGACCACACCTCCGTGGCACGCGACGACGATCGTTCTTCCGGCGTGTTTGCGCACGGTCCGCGAGATGGCGGCCCCGACGCGGAGTTGGAACTGGGCGGTCGTTTCGCCGCCGGGAAACACCTCGTGGTGAGGATCGCCGTTCCACACGGGCGACCCGAATCGCTCGACGTAGCCGACGAAGGTCATTCCGTCGATCTCCGGACCCGGGTCGTGCTCGCCGAAGCCGGCATCCACTTCGACTCCCAGACCGGCAAACGAACCAGCGATGGCATCGGCGGTTTCGATCGCACGCGGGAAGTCGCTCGTGATCAGTACGTCGGGGGCCAACTCGCCGGTCTCGGTCAGGCGTTGCCGAAGTCGCTCGGCCTGCTGATGTCCGAGTGGCGAGAGGCCGGTGCACGTGCGGAATCCACCGACTATTCGGTTGACGGTGACATTCGATTCGCCGTGGCGAATGAGAACGAGCGTTGTCGGAGGGGCTTCGGCAGAGGTGCTCACGGATCGTGAGGGTACGCGGTCATCCGGGTTCGGAGACAGTCACTGAGTTGGTTGCCACGTGTACTGTGGCAGCTCGGAGCGTCGAAGGGAGGAGAATGGAATCTACCTATTCCGACGCGACGAGAGAAGCAGTCGCACCGACTGCGGTCGAGCCCCGAGCCGTGAGTGTCCAGCGCAAGGCCGGCGATCAAGCAACCCGAACGCTCCGCCGTTCGAAGTCGGCCCCATCGAGCGTCGATTCGGACACGGCCATCAGCGCTGCGATGGGCCCTCGACTGGCTGCTGCCGAGAACATCGCGGCCGGTCGTGTTCAACGCCGAGCGCCGATCGGCGATGAGGGCGGGCCGGTCGACGCCTCGACCGAGCTTCGCATCCAGCGCGCCGCTCGCCGCGGCTCGCGGCGCCGCTCGCCGCGGCTCGCCGCTCGCCCCGCAAGTGCAGCGAACGATGGGCGACGCATTTGGTGCTGACCTGTCCGGCGTGCGTGTCCACGGCGATGCCGAGTCCACCTCATTGAACGATCAACTCGGCGCGAGCGCCTTCACGCTCGGCTCGAACGTGTTCTTCCGTGATGGCGTCCCCGACACGGGAACGACCGCAGGTGCAGAACTACTGGCCCACGAGTTGGCGCACACCATCCAACAGGCCGGTTCTGCGGATTCGACGATCGGGCGAATCCAACGCAGGCGCAAGAAACCGAAGAGGGCCAACAGGCAGGGCGGCGGTGGCGGCGGTGCACGTCCAGCTCCGATTCCGATTCAGGCGCCAGTGGTCACGGTGGCGTCGGCTGACTCCGCGTTCACTCGGCTGGCTCCGCTTGTCGACCTGGCAGTTCCGGTGATTGGTGACTCCGGCTCGCTCGCCGCAACTACGAAGATTCCCCTCGATCCCGCCGGGTCGACGTTCCTCGAGTTCGACCTGGAGGGAGAACTCGAACGGGGCGCCGATGGCGTGGAGGCCGCCTTCGAGGTGGCGGTGGGCTACGGCGGGAAGGCAGAGCTGCCGCTCGGTCTCACGCCCGAGATCGTCGGCAAGCTGGGCGGTTTCGTCGAGGCCAGCGGAAGGAGTAGCGCTGAGATGCTCAAGCTCGTGTCATACGGCTACTTCCGACAATTCCGCGAGTCGAACCTCGTCCCGAAGGAACTCACCAACTACCGCTGGGGCCAGGGTGGGAATACGGGAGCCACCCCCGGGCAGGAAGCCGATCAGTGGGGCGCCGATCTCGAGAACGAGGTCTTCGGAACCAACGACAACGCGTCGGTCGGCATCGGGGCGTTCGGATCGGTCGGTGGATCACTCGAGGGATCGCTCGGCGACCAAGGCCTCAAAGGTGAGCTGTCGAGCAAGGTGTCGTCGGCGACGAAGTACTCCAAGGAGACGCTTGAATCGAGCGCTTCATCGGGTGCCAGTCAGCTCGGTGTCGCCGCCAAGGAGAAGGGCGCGACGGGTGTCTCCGGTTTGGCCGGCTACTACCTGGGTCGCGGTGCCGAGAAGTCCGTCGGCGAAGTGGAGCGCAAGCTGTCGACTGAGCTGTCGCTCGAAGCCAAGCCGCTCAGCGGTGGCGCAACCTTCGAGATCGCATTGCAGCGATCGCTCGAATACGAGCTCGAGGTTGCGGCCAAGGGTGAATTGAGCGCCTCGGAACGCCGTCCGGCACAGATCGCCGAGACCATCGTCACGCTGATGTCGTCGCTGCGAGGCATTGTCGGGTTCCTGCGCTCCAACGAGCGCTCGATCTCGCAGTACGCCGCAGAGCTGGGCGATACCGCCGACACCATTGCGGGCTACATCGCCTCATGCGAGGCAAAGAAGAAAGAACTCATCGAGGAGATCAGCGGCAAGATCGGCGGCAAGGGCGCGCGCTCGGTGGAGGTCAGCTGGACACTCGAGCGCGAGGGCGGCGTAACGAAACCACCAACACTGACGCTCTCGTACGTGAGTGAGGTGTCGGCCGAAGGAGAGCTCGGTCCGCTCGGCGCCGAAGCGTCAGTTGAGCGCAAACGCAAGCTGGTCGAGTTCAAGTGGCCGAGTCTGTGATGTGCCGGCAGCAATGACGCAGCACTCATGAGCAACCAGAACGCCGACACCGGCTGGGTGCGGTTTCCGTTCGAACAGCCGATCACGATCTGGCGAGACGACGCCGAGACTCCCGGAGTGGCCCTCGAGCTTGCTCTCCAGCGCGACGAGCACGGCCTCACCTCACTGAATCTGACGTGGAGGACTGGTGCCGATGTCCTCGACGCCGTCCGTTTCGATGGGCGATCCGGTGTCGCAGCAAGATCAACAACTTCCGGCAGTCTGCCGGTCGAGGTGTTGGTGACGATGTCGCTTCGGCAGTCGCTCGTTGGTGCGCTGTCGGCCAACGCCGTAGAGCTTCGGCGACAACTCTCGCAACGGGGTGCGCTGACCAATGCCGACAATTGGACGGTCATTGCCGTCACCGACGTCGTTTGACGACGCGTTCGGCGCGTGAGGGGTGCCGCGTCGTAGTGTTGGCGCCCGTGGGACAGCGTGTCGGCGACAGGTACCTCGTCAACGATGATGAGCGGGCGCGTTTCGATCGTGATGGCTACGTCCACCTACGTGGCGTGCTGACTGCGACCGAGTTGGAAGCCATCGAGGTCGTCTACGACACGTTCATGCGTGGCGAGATCGAGGTGCCGGGCAAAGACCTGTACGACATGGTGACAGGGGAGTACGGCACCGACCCGAGCAACTACGCGATCTTCAACGTGATGCTGCCGCGGCGCTACCACCCCGCCTGGCAGGACAACGTCTTCGAACGCGTCGGCTTGTCGATTGCCGAGCAGTTGTGCGGCGAGGGCATGGTGCTCGACTTCGACCAACTTCTCGCGAAGCAGCCCGGCCGGCACGACGCCGTGTTCGCATGGCATCAGGATCAGGCCTACTGGATCAACACCGACGACCGGCGCACGGCCACATGCTGGCTCGCCGTCGACGACTCCACGATCGAGAATGGGTGCATGCAGTTCCTTCCGGGGAGCCATCGCGAGTCGGTTCGACCGCACCGCCCGCTCAGTGGAGATCGTGAGGATCAGCACACGCTGGTCACTGATCTGCGGCCCGATGACGTGCTCGTCGCCGTCGAGATCCAACGTGGCGACATCACCGTGCACAACGAAGGCGTACTGCACGGATCGGGAGGAAACACCTCGACCACCAGCCGACGACGGGCATACATCACTGCGTTCCGCTCGATCGAAACGGTCCGTCAGGAACGAGCGCTCGGCTTCACCCATTCGCACAACGACGCACAAGATCTGCTCGCCAATGTCGACGGCCTCCTCGCCACCGACTGACCCGTCTTTCCGGACCCGACCCCAACAGACCGGCCCGGTCTTTCTGGACCCGACCCCAACAGACCGGGGGTCGTACAGTCGTGTCATGCAGCTGATCTACTCCGAGCAGGAACTGATGCAGGATCATCCCGACCTGGCGCCGCAGGTGATCCTCGGCCAACGGGTTCACGGCGGGTTCGACGACACCGGCGCCTATTGCCCGCCCCGGGCACTCGTACGCGAACAGGCGCTCGATGCCTGGAGCGATGCACTTCGGTTGCGCGGCGGCGACGTGTTCGACGCGGACTCATCTCTCCTCGCCGGTGCCCGCGTCGTCACCGTTGATCAACAGCGTGTACTCCTCCGTAACGGCCTGGGGAGATGGTTCTGGGACCAGCTCACGATCACCGGCAAGATCGAGGCGCGAGGACGCCTGCTCGCCGACGTCGCCTTCCCTGACCTACAGCCCGTGATCGTCGACGACATCTCCGAAATGGCGATCGGACACCTCGGCGGCGGGCTCCTCGTCGCTCATGGACTCGACGAGGGAGGCCAGCCCGACCTCGGCATCGGTGGTCACGACGTGATGTGGTTCCTCGCCCGCGACCTCGCATTCGGCGAGGATGCGTACCCCGACGCCGTGCCGCCCGACAACATCGGCCGCCCCGATGCCGGTACTCGCCTCATGCCCGAGCTTCCCCCGGAGATCGAAGGGCTCATCTCGCTCATCGCCAACTTGCTGATCATCGAGTTCCGCGCCGAACTCGGCTTCGCCGAGGCGCAGGCGATCCTGCGGTCACCCGATGTCTTCGTCGATCGTCGAGACGATGCCGAACTGGCCGCCGAGATCATCGAGCGGATCCGCACGGACGAGCTCATCCACGTTCGTTCGCTCTGCGTGTACCTCGGCGAGTTGCGATCGGTGTCGTTCCGGACGAACGACGGGGGCACGGTCAGCGGCAGCGAACTCATCGACCGGTTCTGGGACGGCATGGTGCAGTGGGCCACGGTCGAGCAACCGGCCCTTGCCGTCGAGCGCATCCGTCCGGAGGTCGAGGCGTACATCGCAACGCATCCCGAGGCGGAACGTGTGCGCGCCGAGTTCCTCGCCGCCGCCGGCTGAGCGTCAGATCAGCCGCCGCCGATCTCCACTGCGCATCGCAGACCGGGGGCCGCGGCGAGCCGACGATCGAGCGTGAGCAGCGTGGCATCGAGCGCTTCGGCGAGCGCAACGTAGAGAGCGTCGTATGCACGGACGTTGTCGCGCAGCTGCCAGACCCGATCGAGTAACGGGCGGTGAGACCAGCGCTCGCCGGGCCACGCCGCCAGATCGTCGACGGCCTGGCTCGCGGCGGTCAGGTCGATGACACCTCGGCGATGCTTGGCCTGAATCACCGCCAGCACCTCTGCGTCGATCAGGTGGGGTGCAACCTGGTCGGTGTCGGCCGCCAAACGTTGGCGCAGTAGCTCCGAGTGTGGCGTGTCGGCCACGACCTCGAAGAGCACACTGGCATCAACGACCAGCATCGGGCCAGGGACCACGAAGCTCGTCGAACGCCTCGATCACTTCTGCACGCGTGATCGGTGATGGTCGGCGGCGAGTGCGAGCCAGCCACTCATCGACCGTCGGCCGGTTGGCAAGCCGGGTCGCTTCGCGTCGGAGCAGATCCGGAACGGTCAGTCCGGACGCGGCTGCTCGTCGCCCCAATGCGGCGTAGACGTCGTCGTCGATGTCACGGATTTGGACGGTCTTCGGCATGGACGTCATGCTAACATGCGTGTGCGCATGACGTCATGCAAATACTCCTCGCCATCACTCTCGACGGCTGAGCGTCAGATTCGACAGGTGTCGGTCGAGCGCAGCCGTGCGTGCAGCGCCCAGGCGAGCAACACGATGGAGGCGACGGCGAGGAGTGGCTGGAAGGGCTCGAACCACTGTCGGGCACCCGTTGCGCCGAGCGCCACGATCACGAGCTTGTTGCACACCGGACAGCCGACGGCGAAGAACGACAGCAGTCCGGCGATGCCGCCGTTGCGTGTCGGCGCGTCGATGTCGTCGGTCGCAGCAGCGGACGCCGACGGCACGCGGACGTAGGAGGCAGCAAGCAATCCCCCGAGGGTGGCGGTGATCGCAAGCGTCGGGTACGACCACCATGTGACCGGAACCGGGCGGCCGAACACCGGATTGGGGATCACGTCGGTCGGCAGACCGATCAACACGGCGACGACGACGGCCGCGCCGA
>DASQFE010000443.1:0-3011 GCA_035633295.1 Ilumatobacteraceae bacterium
GGGCCGATATCGCACACCTCGACCGAGCGCTGTTCCGGGATTATCGAAGCAATTGTCGAGCGGTGCATCGCCGCGACCGAGGCGCCTCACTTCCCGTTGGCGGATCGGTAGCCGGACTGTTCGTGGCGGTTGAGGAACCCCTCGAAACGCAGCAGTGGGACGGGTTGGTCGTAGCAGGCCAATGGTGCACGACCGAGCTACGACGTGGATTCCGAGGTGGCCGAGCCCACCCGTCGGCGACACACACGGGCACCACGGCTGACTCCGCACTGCACGACGGTTGACGTCGACGCTGTGAGGTGCCCGTGGCATTCTGGGTGCGTGATCATCCATCTGCTCGGATTCCCAGGCGTTGGCAAACACACCATCGCCGGAGCTCTCAGCCAACAAGCAGCTGCGAACGGACGCCACCTGGTGGTTGTCGACAATCACTTGACGAGTCAGGTAGTGCTGTCGGTGATTGGGGCTGACGGAATCGAGCCGTTGCCCGACGGGGTGTGGGATCGTGTTCGCGAGATCCGAGAGATCGTGTACTCGACCATCGAAACGCTGTCCCCGCCCCACCTGTCGTTCGTGTTCACCAACGTGCTGGTTGTCTCGGACCCGCGCAGCCTCCCAGTCATCGAACGGCTACAGCGCCTCGCTCAAACACGATCGACCGCCTACGTCCCCGTCATGTTGAGCTGCGACACAGCCGAACACCAACGCCGCGTGCCGTCACCAGATCGCAGCGAGAAACTGAAGTGGATCGACCCCGATGGTGTGGCAGCGTTCGTCACTGCGGAGGAACTGCTTCGACCGTCGACCGAGACGATGGATCTTGATGTCACCGCCCTGACCCCGACCGAAGCAGCCGAACGGATCATGTTCGGACTTGTCGGCGCCGGCTAGCCAGGCTCCGCGAGCGCAGCGAGTAGCGCGTCGTGGAGATGGCCGTTGCTGTACACCCCGGCACCCTGCTTCACACGTTCGTCACCGTCCAGGTCGGACCATCGCCCCCCGGCAGTCGTCACGATTGCCGAACAGGCTGCGTGATCCCAGGCTTCGCCACCAAAGAGGACGAAAGCATCCAGTCGGCCTTCTGCCACGAGCATCGCCCCATTCGGGACATCGGCATCCCACGACGGCCGCTGCGTCGCTGGAGTGCTCGTTCGAGCAAGCCGGGACGCCGCCAACTGGAATCGGTCGGCCACAGAACCGGGTGGTGGCCAGCTCACGATCCGCGCACCGTCGAGCGCTGCTCGATCTGACACCTGCAGACGACGTGGAAGTTCACCGACCGTCGCAGCCTCCGCTCCGGCGCCGATTGCGCCGCTCCACCGCCGGCTCAAGGCGGGGCTCGACGCGAGCCCCGCAACCAGGTGACCGTTGTCAGCGAGCGCGATCAGCGTTGACCACTCACGTCGACCCTGCGTAAACGCCACGGTCCCGTCGATGCCATCGACAATCCACTCCCGGCCGGAAACGCCCGCTGTCGAACCGACTTCCTCACCCAAGAAGCCATCGGACGGGAACCGCCGGCGGACCATGTCTCGAAGCGCGACCTCCACAGCGAGGTCCGTCGCAGTCACCGGACTGCCATCAGGCTTGGTCGTGACCAAAACGCCACCACGAAGCCAAACATCCCTGGTCAAACCGTCAGCGGCGTCAGCGAGCAACTGCATGAAATCGAGAACACCAACGCCCACGACCAACATCATCGCACCGAACCGAAATTGCCGGGAATATGCGGCCAGTGACTTCGGCCGGACTGTGGCGCGGACTGCAGCTCCGTCTCCGTGATTACGTTGCGTCCAAGTGTGGCATGAGCGTTTGTGCGGTTCAGGCCGGCGGCGAGCTGGGGCGCGGCAGACCCATCGGGTTCGGGAACGGGATCGTCTCGCTACGGATGACGTCGTTGGCGACACGTGTCAACTCGGCGAACATCTCAGCGCGACGGTCCGGGCGGAGCGCACGCTCATACGGCTCCGCTGCTCGCAAGTCCGTGGTGGCCTCGACATGCGATCGCAGCGCTGCTCCTTCAGTCGTGAGCTGTCCATATTCGTTGAGCAGATCTCGCTCGACCAGTCGGGTCCTAGCGCGTTGTTGTTGTTCGCCGCTCCAGCCCCGATTGTCGAAGAAGACCTCGGGTTGCCAGCCGTGTTCAGCGGCGATGAGCAGATGAGCCTCGCAGCCGTCGATGCCAGCGCTCGCGAGCGCCGCGACGTGGCCGTCACCACGGTGTTCGCGAAGAGTTGTGCAGTTCTGCCACAACCGCGCCACGGGATCGTCCAGGCGGACGATGTCACGGTTCGCAGCGAAGAGGGGCCGACCGATCGACGTTGCACAAGAGATCACCAACTCGAGATCGTCGTTGACTGCCGTCGCCGCCCGCTCGATCTGAGATGACGTCCGACGAAGTGCTGAGGCGGCGCCTCGGGAGCGCGCAAGCATCAGATCCGACGGCCCCGCGTACTTCCATGCGTCGGGAATGGCACGGCGGACCATCGCCGGCGCAAAGTTCGCGAATGCTGCCTCGACCACGCCGGCGTCAACTGGCCCAAGTGGGCAAGCTCGGAATCCGAAATAGCCCATCCAGAACCCGCGGAGTCCAGCGGCTCTGGCGGCTTCGAGCGACTCAGGCGCGAAGTACGTGACCGCATGAACCGACTCGAGCTGCGACCAGATCTTCCGGGCGAACACCCGAAGACACTACGAGAACCCGAGTCTCGGATCGGCGCTCAACCCCCCGTCATTTTGTGACGCCGCAGTCGGGCCGCGATGCGGCGCTGTCCAAGCGGATGCGACCGAGATCGTGGGCGGCGAAGTGTGTGGCGCACCTGACGGTTCCCATCGTGAGGCCCGCCTGACGAAGGGGTCAACGTCCGGCAAGGAGCTGCTGAACGGTGTCGCCGCTCACCGCCACGGACGCCATCCACGGTCGACCGTCGATCTCCTTGGTTCCGACAGCAAGCGTTGCGGAACGGTCGGTGAACAGCCATCCGTCGCTCTCGCCTTCTGCGACGAGCACC
>DASQFE010000444.1:0-11432 GCA_035633295.1 Ilumatobacteraceae bacterium
CCGACCATCGTCTGCTGAAAGTACGACGGTGGATATCCCGGTGCAGTGGCAACTGCCCCGTAGGGCGGTGGCGGCGGGACCATCGGTGGTGTTCCGGCCTGCAGTGGCGGCGGACTCGACCCGAACCCTGGCGGTGGCGGCGGTGGCGGCGAAGCTGGTGGCGGTGGCATCTCCATGATGTGATTGTGCCAGATCAGCGGTACGGGCGATCGCGACGGGCCGGCACCGGGCGCGACCACCACCGGCCGCTGAACCGCCAAACGTGGTTGCGAGCCGTCTCGGCGGGACCGTTGACCGCTGCTCGTGGCCACAGCACCTCGGTTGCGGCAACGATCGCAACGGCCTCTTCGTCGGTCGGTACGGGTCGAACGGAGGTCTTGGCGCCGGCTGCGTTTGACATGGTCGTCACGCTAGGCCCTCGGTGGGGTCGCCAGCTCGTCGTCGATCGACCATGACGCACGCGCAGGTCTGGTGACGACCGTGCCGGCGATCTTGTCGTGAAATGTGCGGCGTTGCGGGTCGGCGATGGCCACCAAGAACCCGATGAAGAAGATGATCGAGACGGCGAATCGCAGGATGTACCGCAACGCTGCTTCGCCTGACTCGACCGGGCGACCGTTGCGGGCGTCGACGACCTTGGTGCCGGCGACGCGGTTTCCGACGGACTGACCGGTCGTGGTGATCGCCCGCGTGTACAGCACGGTTCCGATGGCGAAACCGGCGACGATCAGGGCGAGACCGAGCAGGATCAGCGGCGTCGAGCCGGTGACGATCAGCGCAATGCCGGGTACGAGCAAGATCGTCAGGATCAACAGGTCGACGACCAGTCCAACGGCCCGCGCCCCGAACGAGGCGAATGCAGGGTCGAAGTCGATGCCGCCCTCCGGCTCGAGGACGGCGGTGCGCTCCGGACGGATCACATCGGTTGGCTTCGTCAACTCGGCGCCGACCGCCGGCGCGCTGATGTCGCCGTCTTCGTCGAGGCGGGCCAGGATCCCGGCGAGTTCCTGGTCGTAGCCGGCCGGAGATGGAGATGGCGGTGAAGGTGGCGGCGATGATGGTGGTGGCGGCGGCGGCGGCGGAGGTGGCGGCGATGACGGCGATGACGGTGGTGGTGGCGGCGGCGGCGGTGGAGGAGGTGGTGGAGGAGGTGGTGGAGGAGGTGGTGGCGACCCAGGCAATGGGGGCTGGCCGGGTATCGAGCTGGCGTCGCTCATCGATCCTGCCAGATCACAGTGGCACGTTGCCGTGCTTGCGCCGCGGCAGTTCCTCGCGCTTGGTGGCCAGCATCCGCAGACCCGCCACCAGTTTCTGGCGGGTCTCGGCTGGGTCGATCACGTCGTCGATGTAGCCCCGTTCGGCTGCGGCGTACGGGGTGGCGTACTTGTCGGTGTACTCCTGCACGAGTTCGGCGCGCCGGGCGATCGGGTCGGCGGCTTGCTGCAGTTCGCGTCGGTAGACGATCTCAACGGCGCCCTGGGGCCCCATCACGGCCAACTCCGCGGTCGGCCAGGCAAACGCAAGGTCGGCGCCGATCGACTTGGAGTTCATCACGACGTAGGCGCCGCCGTAGGCCTTGCGGGTGATGATCTGGATCCGCGGCACGGTTGCTTCGCAGTAGGCATAGAGCAGCTTGGCGCCGTGGCGGATGATGCCGCCGTACTCCTGGTCGACGCCGGGCAGGAAGCCCGGTACGTCGACGAACGTGATCAGCGGGATGTTGAACGAGTCGCAGGTGCGCACGAACCGGGCGGCCTTCTCCGACGACTCGATGTCGAGCACTCCGGCGAGGAACTTGGGCTGGTTGCCGACGATTCCAACTGGCGCGCCGTCGATTCGGGAGAAGCCGCAGACGATCGATTTCGCCCAGTGGGGGAAGTACTCGAAGAACTCGCCGTCGTCGACGACGTGGCGGATCACCTCGGTCATGTCGTACGGCAGGTTCGGGCTGGCCGGGAGGATGTCGCGCAATTCGGGGCACAGCCGGTCGGGGTCGTCGCCGAGGTCTTCCACCGGCGGCTCCTCGAGGTTGTTCGACGGCAGGAACGACAGCAGGAAACGCACGTCGTCGAGGCACGCCTTCTCGTCGGCTGAAACGAAGGTGGCCACACCCGACTTGGTGGCGTGCGACATCGCGCCACCGAGTTCCTCGAGCGTGACGTCTTCGCCGGTCACGGTCTTCACCACGTCGGGGCCGGTGATGAACATGTGGCTCGACTCTCGCACCATGAAGATGAAGTCGGTCATCGCAGGCGAATACACCGCACCGCCGGCGCACGGTCCGAGGATCACCGAGATCTGTGGGATGACGCCCGACGACAGGACGTTGCGGTGGAAGATCCCGCCGTAGCTGGCAAGGCTCACCACACCCTCTTGAATGCGTGCTCCGGCGCCGTCATTGAGGCCGACGACCGGAGCACCGACCTTGAGGGCGAGGTCCATCAGCTTGTGAATCTTCTCGGCGAACACCTCGCCGAGCGCACCGCCGTAGACCGTGAAGTCCTGGGAAAAGACGAAGACCTTGCGGCCATCGACCATCCCCCATCCGGTGATCACACCGTCGGTGTACGGACGATCTTCGAGACCGGCGCCCTGGGCGCGGTGACGGGCGAGCATGTCGAGTTCGTGGAACGACCCATCGTCGAGGAAGTACTCGATGCGCTCGCGAGCAAGCATCTTTCCCTTTTCGTGCTGGCGCTCGACCGACCGGGGTGATCCGGCGTGGATCGCCTGGTCGCGTCGTTGCGCGAGGTCGGCGAGTTTGTCGTGCATCGAGTTCGTCACCCTGGCGAAGTTAGTGGCTGCCGGGCCGCTCCGGTAGATCGACAAGACTGCCAGGCGATGGCTGCCTCGTCACCTGATCCACGTCCGCCGATGAACCTGCCCCTCCAGCCCCCTGTGGAGCCGATGCTCGCCAAGCTCGCCCGTTCCATCCCCGACGGCGACGGGTGGCTCTTCGAGCCCAAGTGGGACGGGTTCCGCTGCATCGTGTTCCGCGACGGCGATCGGCTGGAACTCGTGTCCCGCAAGCTGCGTCCGCTCGGGCGGTACTTCCCTGAACTCACGGCTCCCCTGACGACGGCACTGCCGGATCGTTGTGTCGTCGACGGCGAGATCGTCGTAGCCGGTGGTGCAGGCGTTGGCCTCGACTTCGACGCGTTGCTCCAGCGGATCCACCCGGCGGAGTCGCGTATCAACCGGCTCGCCCTGGAAACCCCGGCGGCATTCGTGGCCTTCGATCTGCTGGCCCTCGGCGACGTGTCGCTCCTCGACGAGCCAATGGCCCACCGTCGAGCAGCGCTCGTTGACGCGTTGAACCCGAACGACGTCGTCCATGTGACGCCGGCGACGACCGACCGCGCCGTCGCGCAGGACTGGTTCCACCGCTTCGAGGGTGCGGGGCTCGACGGCGTGGTCGCCAAGCCGCTCGACGGCACTTATCAGCCCGGCAAGCGAGCGCTCGCCAAGATCAAACACCAGCGAACTGCCGATTGCGCTGTCGCCGGCTACCGGATCCACAAGGACGGCAACGGAGTGGGGTCGCTGCTGCTCGGCCTGTACGACACCGATGGTGACATGCACTCTGTCGGTGTCGCCGCCTCGTTCTCGGTGAAGCGACGAGCCGAACTCCTCGCCGAACTCGAGCCCCTGACCCACGACGCGCTCGAGGGTCACCCGTGGCGGCAGTGGGCCGAGTGGGACGGTGACGCCGCCGGCGCGGCGACGAGTGGTGGCAGCCGGTGGAACGCCGGCAAGGATCTGTCGTTCGTTCCGATCCGGATGGGGCTCGTTGCCGAGGTCTCGTTCGGTCAGCTCGAAGGTCGTCGATTCCGCCATGGCGTCGGCCTGCTGCGCTGGCGGCCGGACCGGACCCCCGAATCGTGCACCTACGACCAACTCGACGTCGCCGAACCCGTCTCCTTCTACGACTTTGTCACCACGTAACGATCGCTGTCAGACACGGATCATTGCATCAGCCGGCGGCGGTGGTGGTGGTGGCTGCCGGGATCGTGACGGTGACGACGGGCGGGGGCACCAGCTGCGTGGTCGGCACCGACCCGTCGGGGTTCAGGATCGTGAAGATCTTTGGGTCGCTGTTGAACACGCCGTTCGCCGTCACGGCGTTGACCGTCAGCGTCCACTCACCGGCGACGGAGAACGGGATGCCCTGCGCGGCCGGAACCACGCCGACACCCGGCCCCGTCAGCGGCACAGGCTGGGCGATGCTGCCAACGACGTCGTTGGTCGGCGCCGTCATCACGATCTGGAGATCCGACAGGTCGCTCTCGGGAGCGTCGACCTGCACCCACATTCCCGACGCGCCGACCACATCGCTGGTGAACTTCACGGTCACGTCGAGGTCGGCTTCGGGCGACTCGACCTGCAGCACGATTGCGTAATCGACCGAGGCGCTGGTGTCGATGTTCGGGGGGCTGAGGCTCACCAGCCAGGCGCTGAGTGCGAGCACGATCAACCCGGCAGCGGCCTCTGCGCCGAAGGCCCGACGGAGCCGGTCGGCCGTCACAATGGTCATCTCGTCGGTGCGTGGCAGCTTCGCGTTCACATACTGGCGCGCCGACATGGCGATGAACACCATGAACGCCACGACCAACGTCTTGAGGAGCACCACTCGTCCGTGCGACGATCCGAACAGGCTGCCGCCGTCGAGCAGGATCATCTGCACGACGCCCGTGGCAATCGTGACGATGATCGCCCCGCTCGAGAGCCGACCGAAGCCGCGAACGGCGTGGACGAGGTCCTCCTCGCCGGGGCCGGCGAGCACGACCCGGGCCAGCAGCACAACGCCGCCGATCCAGATGGCCATCGCGAGTGCGTGGATGATCGAGAGGGGCACGGCGATGAGCGCGAGATCCATGTTGGTGCGGCTCAGCCCGATGGTTGCCGTCGCCAGGCCCGGGATCAGCAGGGCCACCATCTGGGTGACCGGGTCGATCACCCGGTCGGGTCGGAACGCAACCCAGGCGCTCGCAACGACGAGCGCGAGGCGGGCGACCGCGGCGATGCCGGGGATGCCGGCGCTGAACAAGTCGACCCAGTTCAGCGGGTTGAGACCGCTTCCCAGACCGCTGCCGGTGACCGCCGCAGTCGCCGCGGCGACGTACAGCAGCGTGCCGATGAACGCAACGAGCCAGGTGGCTCGGATGAATCTGACGGCAAGCAGGTACTCGACACCCTCGGGCCACGCCGCTGCAATGAGTACGAGCGAGCCGAAGAGCACGGCAATTCCGAGGACGGACAGCAGCCGGCCCAGCCACAGCGGGCCCTGGCCCGAGTCGACGCTCGACAGTTCGGCGACATCGCCGTTCGAGGTCGTGGTGTTCGTGGTGGTGCCGTCAGTGGCACCCGTCGTGTCGGATGTGATGTCAGCCGGCGTCGTCGTCTCGACCGTGGCAGCGTCGTTCTCGACTCGGAACGACAGGTTTCCCGACCCGTTGGGTTGCCCGTCGGCATCGCTGACGCCCCAGCTGACTGTGCAGTTGCCCTTGGGGAGCGCATCGACGACGTCGGCTGCGAGCGTCAGGCGGTCGTCGCTGACGCGCCGTGGGCCGACCGTGAAGAGCTCGGCGTCGCATTGCACCGCAACGGTGTTGACCTCGCCGAGTTCCTCGTTGAACGTGATCTCGATCGCCGTGGGCGAGGTGGCGACCGACGCCCCGTCGACGGGTGTCGAGCTGACAACCGAGTTCTCGGCCAAGACGGCCCCGGGGGTCAGCAGGAGTGTGCCGAGTACCGCAAGCACAACGACGACCAGCGAGCGCACGCGGGGGCGTCGGGAGGGAACAGATGTGCGCTCGTTCACGATCGGCAAAGGTTAGTGGTCGCACCCATCGGGTTGTCAGACCCCGCGCTCACAGATCACCGCGGACGCAGCTGGGCGCACCCATCGAGTCGGCCAGTTCGTTGCGGCCACCGACGAGTTGGGCGATCAATTGCGTGGCCTCCGCGAGCTCGTCAGCTCCGGCGGTCGCCACCGCCCGCCAGGCGTCTGCCTGTTCTTGCGTGTTGCGGACGAACGCCCGGTGGTCGCCATCGAGGTCGTCGACCGACACGTCGTCACCTGATGGAACGTCGAGTCGGCTCACCTCGGTGGCCTCGGTGTCGAGCAGCTGGGAGGCACTCGTGGCCAAGTCCTCGACGGCGATCTGTTCCGGGGCGGCCGGCAGCGCGAGGAGTTGCTCGGTCGTCGAGGAACAGATGGCTTGCAGTCTGCTGAGGTAGTCGGCGTAGGTGACCGGTTCGAGTGGGTCGCTGCAGCTCGTGACGGTGCCGGCGGCGATCAGGCAGAGCATCGCGACGATCCCGATCGACCGCCGACGGGTGGCGAGGGGTGAATGCATCCGCTCGACTGTACGAAGTGGGCCACGTGTTGTGCGATCACCGTCTGGTTTGGTCACGTCCGCGGGCTGTGACACCGCATCGCTATCGTGCATGTGATGGCCATCCAGTCGCTCTACCGCCGCTACCGGCCCCGCCGCTTCAGTGAGCTCAAGGGCCAGGACCACGTTGTACGGGCGCTGAGGACCGCGGTCGTCGAGGGCCGGGAGGGCCAGGCCTACCTGTTCTCCGGTCCGCGGGGCACCGGGAAGACGTCGACGGCCCGCATCCTCGCCAAGGTCCTCAACTGCGAGAACCCCCAAGATGGCGAACCGTGTTGCGAGTGCGAGTCGTGTCGCTCGGTGGAGCGTGGCACGAGTTACGACGTCCACGAACTCGACGCCGCGAGCAACAACGGAGTCGATGCGATGCGTGACCTGATCGAGAAGGCCTCGCTCGGCACCCCCGGGCGCCACAAGGTGTACATCCTCGATGAGGTCCACATGCTGTCGAAGGCGGCCGAGGCAGCGCTGTTGAAGACGCTCGAGGAGCCGCCCCCACACGTCGTCTTCGTGCTGGCCACCACCGATCCGCAGAAGATGTCGGCGACGATCATCAGCCGTACCCAGCACCTGCAGTTCCACCTCCTGGCGGCCGACACGCTGGCGGAGCATGTTCGCTGGGTTGCTGCCGATGCGGGCCTCGAGGTCAGCGATGCAGCGATCGAGCAGGTCCTCACCCGCGGTGGCGGGTCGGCGCGCGACACGCTCTCGGCGCTCGAACTCGTGGCGAGTACGGGCGACGACGGCATCACCAACCTCGCCCTCGACGAGTTCGTCGAGGCGATGATCGATCGCGACGCGGGGCGAGCGCTCACGATGGTGGCGCACTCCGTCTCGCTCGGTACCGATCCGCGGACGGTGACCGAGGAACTCATCGGCTATCTACGCAACGGGTTCCTGTCGCTGATGGCGCCTGAGCTGGTGCAGTTGCCGTCGCATCGCCTCGACAGCCTCGCCGAGCAGGCGCAGCGCCTCGGTGCGGCCGGGCTCGTGCGGGGAATTGAACTCCTCGGCACTGCGCTGACCGAGATGCGCCACTCCCCCGATCCACGGGTGCTGCTCGACGTGGCCACAGTGCAGTTGACGGCCGACAGCGTCTCGACCGACACCTCTGCCCTTGTCGCGCGTCTCGATCGCATCGAACGCCAGCTCGCCGACGGCGTCGGCCCTGCGTCGGCGCCGTCGGCTGCGCGGCCGCCGGTCGATCCGTCGACCGGTCGTGCTGCGCTCGGTGGCCGTGTCCGTCGCACGACCACGGAGTCGTCGCGCCCCGTTGAGTCGGCCCCAGCGTTGCAGCCCGAAGCGGAGCCGCCCACTGCCGAGTCGCCCCCGCCCGCTGAGCCTCAGAACTCGATCACTGCCGAGGCGTGGGAGAACACGGTGAAGCCCTCGTTGAAGGGGATGGCCCGTGCGATGTACGGATCAGCGACGTTCGTGCGCAGCGGCGATGGAGTCCTCAAGCTGTCGGTTCCCAACGTCGTGCATCGCGGCAAGTGCGAACAGCACCGTGCGACGGTCGAGCAGGCCCTCAGCGAGTTCGCAGCCACCGCCATCACGATCGAACTCGTCGACGGGGGCGGTGGCGGTGATGGTGATGGCGGTGACGACGTTCCCGAACCCAATCGTGGCCCGCAAGTGATCGACCGGCCCGCACCGGTTGGAGATGTGTCGTCGACGCGGGTGGACGCGACGGAGCCGTTCGACGACGCAAGTGGTGTGACTGCCGTCTCCGTACTTCCCGATGATGACGATGTCGACCTCGACGATCTCATCGATGCCCCGCCCGAGTCGGTGAAGACGCCGATCGACCGACTGGCCGAGGCATTTCCGGGGTCTGAGTTGATCGACGAGGCGGGCTGATGGCCGGCAACTACACCGCGCCGGTCCAGGTGCTGATCGATGAACTCGGTCGACTTCCGGGTATCGGACCGAAGTCGGCGCAGCGCATCGCGTTCCACCTTTTGAAGGTGCCCACCGAGGACGCGACCCGCCTCGCGTTTGCGATCACCGACGCCAAGGCGCGGGTCCGGTTCTGTGAACGGTGCTTCAACGTCGCCGAAGGACCGCTGTGTCCGATCTGCAGTGACGACGGTCGCAGCTCGTCGATGGTCTGTGTGGTCGAGGAGTCTCGTGACATCGTGGCCATCGAGAGGACAGGCGAGTTCCGTGGTCGGTATCACGTGCTGCTCGGCGCGATGAGCCCGCTCGAAGGGATCGGTCCCGAGCACCTCAAGATCCGCGAACTCGTGGCGCGGATCGAGCCTGAGGGCATCGAGGAGATCATCTTGTGCACGAACCCGAACACCGAAGGCGAGGTCACCGCGATGTATCTCGCCCGGTTGCTCAAGCCGATCGGGTTGACGGTGACTCGAATCGCCAGCGGTCTTCCGGTGGGCGGCGACCTGGAGTACGCCGACGAGCTCACGCTCGGGCGTGCGATCGAGGGACGTCGCAGCATCGACTGACGACCCGAGCGGTCGTGACGGTCGACTGAAAAATGGACTGGGGCACCACCTCCACGAATCGGTTGCGGGCGGACGGGCCGATTCGTTTCGATGATGCCCCAGAGGGGGGTGAGGCGACGCTGACTCACTCGATGTGTTTGTTGCGATCACATTACGGAAAGTCGACCAGTTCGTCAACATTCCGTAAGACAAGTCGCTACCAGCGTCAGTTTACCGACACGACGTGGCATGTCAAGCACGCACGGTGAGAACAACTGACACCGAGAGTGATCAAACGGTGACACAACGTCACTGTCGGAGCCCGCGTCATCGGTTCGGACGCGACGTTCCCCGACGACAAAAAGCCCAGCGATGAGTGAGCGGCCCGGAGAGCGGCCCGTCGCTCATCGCTCGTCAGACGGTGCGCAAGATGGCGGCGTCACCCTGGCCGCCGCCGCCGCAGAGCGCCACCGCGCCGATGCCGCCACCGCGGCGCTTCAGCTCGTGCAGGATCGTGAGGGCGAGACGGTTGCCGCTCATGCCGATCGGGTGGCCCAGTGCGATCGCGCCACCGTTGACATTGACGATCTCGTCGCTGATGCCGAGTTCCGCGATCGAGGCGATGCCGACAGCGGCGAAGGCTTCGTTGATCTCGAACAGGTCGAGGTCGGCAATGGCGATGCCGGCGCGCTCGGCGGCCAGCAGGATCGCCCGGCTCGGCTGGTGGAGCAGTGAGGCGCTGTCGGGGCCGGCCACCATCCCGTAGGAGACGAACTCACCGAGCGGCGCCACGCCGCGGCGCTCGGCCTCGGCCTTCGACATCATGACGAGGGCGCTGCCACCGTCGGACAGCTGCGACGCGTTGCCGGCAGTGACGGTGCCGTCCTTGTCGAATGCGGGGCGCAAACCGCCAAGGCTCTCGATGGTCGTTCCTGGTCGTACACCCTCGTCGGTCTCGACGAGGATCGGCTCGCCCTTGCGCTGCGCCACGGCGACCGCCACGATCTCGTCGGCCAGGCGACCCTCCTTGATTGCGTCGGCGGCTCGCTCGTTCGACACTGCAGCGAATGCGTCCTGCGCATCGCGACTGATGCTCTCGCTGCCGGCGTACCGGTCGGTGCCGAGCCCCATCAGACAGCCGTCGAACGAACACCACAGGCCATCGGCGATGATTGCGTCACGCAGCTCGGTGTTGCCGTAGCGGAAACCGGCGCGGGCGCCGTCGGCAATGTAGGGAGCGTTGGTCATCGACTCCATGCCGCCGGCAACGACGATGTCGGCTTCACCGGCCGCGATCATCTGGTTGGCGAGGTAGATCGAGTTGAGGCCCGACAGGCACACCTTGTTGACGTTGATCGACGGGACGCTCATCGGAATGCCGGCCTTCACGGCGGCCTGCCGACTCGGCACCTGACCCTGGCCGGCCATCAGCACCTGGCCCATGATCACGTGCTGCACCTCGTCGGGCGCCACGCCGGCGCGCTCGAGTGCCGCCGCGATCGCGAACCCGCCGAGGTCGGCCGCGGAGAACGACGCCAACGCGCCGCTCATCTTCCCGATCGGTGTGCGAGCGCCGGCAACGATGTACGAACCTGTGGAAGCCATACCCAAACGCTACCCCCACTCCCCACCCCCCGAAAAATGCCTCCCAGTGCGCGCTCAGCGCGCACTGGGAGGCATTTTCCGGAGTTGGGGTTCGCTTTGTCGGCGGGGATTACCGATCGGTAACGTCTCGGGCGATGAAACAGATCCTCGAGGCCATCCAGTCCGGTGCCAGCGGCGAGGATCTCGCCAACCTCCCAGTCCCCGCGAGCTACCGCGCTGCGATCGTCAAGCGTGACGAGGTGGCAATGTTCGAAGGGGTCGCGTCGTGGGACAAAGACCCCCGCAAGTCGCTTCACGTCGAGGAGGTTGCCACACCCGAATTGGCGCCTGACGAGGTCTTCGTCGCCGTGATGGCGTCGAGCATCAACTTCAACACGGTCTGGACGTCGATCTTCGAGCCGCTGCCGACGTTCGGCTTCCTCGACCGCATGGGACGCCAGAACGAATGGGGCAAGCGCCACTCGCTGCCCTACCACGTCGTAGGTTCCGACGCCTCGGGTGTCGTCGTGCAGGTCGGCTCCGCCGTGCGGAACTGGAAGCCCGGCGATCGGGTGACAGTGCACTGCAACTACGTCGACGACCAGGATCCGAGCGCCCACAACGACTCGATGCTCGCCACCAACCAGCTGATCTGGGGCTTCGAGACGAACTTCGGTGGCCTCGCCGACCTCGCGGTGGTCAAGGCCAACCAGCTGATGCCCAAGCCGAGTCACCTCACCTGGGAGGAGTCGGCGGTCAATGCGCTGTGCAGCTCGACGTCGTACCGCATGCTCGTCAGCGCGAACGGTGCACAGATGAAGCAGGGCGACAGCGTGCTGATCTGGGGCGCCACCGGTGGCATCGGCGGCTACGCCGTGCAGTATGTGCTCAACGGCGGGGGGACACCTATTGGCGTGGTGTCGTCGCCCGAGCGGGCCGCATTGCTGAACCGGATGGGTTGCGAGGCGGTCATCGACCGGCGTGCGGAGAACTATCAGTTCTGGTC
>DASQFE010000445.1:0-7598 GCA_035633295.1 Ilumatobacteraceae bacterium
ATCGCCAACCTCGAGGTCGAGACGCTGCAACACAAGTTCCCGACGTTCCATGGCGACACCATCCACGCCGAGACGCGGGTGCTCGAGGTGAAGGAGTCGTCGTCGAAACCCGACCGCGGCATCGTCAAAGTCGAGACGAAGGGCTTCAATCAGGATGGCAAGGAAGTCTGCTACTTCATCCGCAAGGTATTGATCTGGAAGCGTGAGTTCGCGCCTGACCGCAAGCGCCCGTACGACGGCACCGACGTCTGGGCCGACTGAACTTCCGGTGCCGCGTCGCCGCGTGATCGAATCCGGCGCCGTCCTGGCGTGGGGGGCGCACGACCTTCGTGATCTGCCATGGCGTCGCGAACGTGATCCGTGGCGGATCCTCGTTGCCGAGGTCATGCTCCAGCAGACCCAGGCCCACCGCGTCATTCCGAAGTGGACTGCGTTCCTCGACGCATTCCCGATGCCGTCAGCGTGCGCCGAGGCATCGTTGGCCGACGTGCTCCGTCTCTGGCAGGGGCTCGGCTATCCGAGGCGGGCGAGAAACCTACATGCCGCGGCAGCAGCCGTCGTCGATCGACACGACGGGCGGCTGCCCGACGACCTCGATGCGTTGTTGGCGCTTCCCGGTATCGGGCCGTACACGGCTCGGGCGGTGCTGGCGTTCGCCTTCGAGCGCGACGTGGCGGTGGTCGACACGAACATCGCTCGAATCCTCGCTCGCACCGCGGGCGAGCGGCTGACCCCGAAGCGGGCCCAGGCTGTTGCCGACGAACTCGTGCCGGCCCGCGACGGCTGGTTGTGGAACCAGGTGTTCATGGATCTCGGTGCTCGCGTCTGCCGTCCGACGCCGACGTGCGATGCGTGCCCGCTCACGCCGTCATGTGTCTGGTACGTGGGCGGCCTGACGGATCCCGACCCCGCCGTCGGCTCGGCCGGGGTGAGCACGCGCCAAGCGCCGTTCGAGGGCAGCGATCGGCAGGCCCGCGGACGCGTCCTCAAGGCGCTGGGTGCCGGCGCGCAGCCACGTGGCGCCTTCGACGCCCGCATCGTCGACAGCCTCGTCGCCGACGGACTCGTCGCCGTTGATGACGACGTGCTCACCCTCCCCACCGTTTCATCCGGGGTCAGACCCCAGATGTGACTCGCGACGGATTGGTGGGGGTCGCGTGCCAGATCTACGGTTGGGTCGTGCGTCCAGCCAGAGATTTCTTCCGTCCCCTCGCCGTCGGGGCCCCCGAACCCGTGCGTGAGATCCCGTTTCCCCCGAGCCGGATGATCCACTTCTTTCCGCCGTCGAACGACAAGATGCGCTCGAAGGTGCCCGAGATCGCACCGACGGTCGACATCCTGCTCGGCAACCTCGAAGATGGCGTGCCGGCCGACCAGAAGGAGGCGGCCAGGGCCGGCTTGATCGAGGTGGCCAACACCGTCGATTTCGGTGACACGCAGTTCTGGACCCGGGTGAACAGCCTCGACTCGCCGTGGGGTCTCGATGACCTCACTGCTGCGGTGCTCGAAGCGGGCGAGGCGCTCGACGTGATCATGATCCCCAAGGTCGAGGGGCCCGAAGACATCCACTACGTCGACCGACTGCTCGCCCAGCTCGAAGCAAAGGCCGGTCTCACCGAGCCGTTGCTCGTCCACGCCATCTTGGAGACTGCCAGGGGGGTGGCGAACGTGGAGGAAATCTGTGCTGCGTCGCCACGCATGCAGGGCCTGTCACTCGGGCCGGCCGATCTCGCCGCCAACCGGCGGATGAAGACGACCCGGGTCGGCGGCGGGCATCCCGGCTACCTGGTGCGCGCCGATCCTCCCAAGAACGCCGAGGGGGCCGACGCCGAGGCCAACAGCGACATCGAGGCGCCCCGCACGACGTACCAGCAGGATCTGTGGCACTACACGATCGCCCGCATGGTCGATGCCTGCGTCACCAACGGCATCCTGCCGTTCTATGGGCCCTTCGGCGACATCAAGGACACGGTGGCGTGCGAGGATCAGTTCCGTAACGCCTACCTGCTCGGCTGTGTTGGCGCATGGAGCCTGCATCCGGTGCAGATCGCCATCGCCAAGAAGGTGTTCAGCCCTGATCCCGCCGACGTGGCCCACGCTCAGCGGGTCATCGACGCCATGGGCGATGGCACCGGAGCGATCATGCTCGACGGCAAGATGGAGGACGACGCCTCGGTGAAGCAGTGCCGCGTCGTCGTCGAACTTGCCCACGCACTATCCGAACGCGACCCCGAACTCGCCGCCCGCTACGGCTTTTGAGGAGCACCCGATGACTGACGCCCTCCGTCCCCGTCGCTCGGTGCTCTACATGCCGGCAGCCAACGAACGTGCACTCGAGAAGGCGCAGACGATCGCGGCCGACGCGATCATTTTCGACCTCGAAGATGCCGTGGCCCCCGACGCCAAGCCCGATGCGCGTGCAAAAGCCGTCGCAGCAGTCCAGTCGGGACTGTACGGGAACCGTGAACTGACGATCCGCTGCAACGGCCTCGACACGCAGTGGGGCCGCGACGACGTGCTCGCAGCGGGCGCTGCATCGCCGTCCGCCGTGGTGATTCCGAAGGTCGATTCGGTCGAGTATGTCGACCGGGTGTCCGCGCTGCTCGATGAGGCCGGGGCGCCTGCGAGCGTCAGGATCTGGCCGATGATCGAGACCCCGACGGCGATGTTCAACGTCCGCTTGATCGCCGCGCATCCCCGAGTTGCCGTGCTCGTCATGGGCACCAACGATCTGGCGAAGGAACTCCGTTCACCGCTCGTTCCGAGTCGCCATCCGCTGGTGCCGCACCTGGCGACGGCCCTGCTCGCCGCTCGCGAGGCCGGCAAGGTGATCCTCGACGGGGTGTACAACGACGTCAAGAACCCCGAGGGGTTCGAGGCCGAGTGTCGTCAGGGCATGGAGATGGGCTTCGACGGCAAGACGCTCATCCACCCGAGCCAGGTGGAACCTGCCAACGACGTGTGGGCGCCGACGGCCGACGACATCGACTACGCCGAGCGAGTCATCGCTGCGTTCGACGAAGCGGTCGCCGATGGGCGTGGAGTGGTGACCGTCGATGGACGCATGATCGAGAACCTCCACGTCGACAACGCCCGCCGAGTGCTCGCAACTGCCGCCGCCATCGCCGCCCTCACCTGATTCCCCCAGCCCGAACGATCTGAAATTCTCCTCGGGGTGCGCGCTCAGCGCGCACTGCCAGGAGAATTTCAGCGATCTGTGGAGGAGTCAGGGTGGCGAGGTGACGGTGGCGAGGATGTCGTCGAAGGCGGCGTCGGCGTAGGCGATCATCTCGGCGTCGGTGCGGTCCTGGATCGGGTGCGGGGTGAACACGCGGGCGACCGACGAGAACCCGAGTGCCGTCGATTGGGCGACGGCGGCGTCGAAAAACTCGGCCGAGGCGATGAACATCCCCGCCACGCCTCGCAGTTCCAGATCACTGATGTCGTGCACACTGCACGACGTACAACTGCCTCAATCGGCCAAGGCCTCGATCACGACCTGACACTCGACGGAGATCTGGTGACGCAGATCGACCGGCGCCGGCTTGGTGAACGTCGGCTTGCGGTATCGCTTGACGTTGGCGCCGACCTCCACGAGCCGCTCCTCGATCCGGTTCAGGAACACGTCGCCACGTGGCTTGGAGATGTCGAGGAGCCCGACCGTCAGCCCTGCCAACGAGGCAGGACGGGCCAGTCGCTGCCGCTCGGCGACAGTGCGTTCGCCGGTCGGATCGAGAATGGTACGGATGGGCGCTGCGGTGGAGGCCATTGCCGGCTCAGTATGTCACGGCTCGGGTGACGGGGGCCGACCCGACCTCGCCGTTGGCCCACCCGCCGATGATCTCCGAGAACAGCCCGGCACCTCCACCGGCGTACGCGAGCATCAGGCCCCCGGGGCGGAACTTCGGCAGTGATGGTGCGTCGGCAAATCCGGCCGGCAGACCCTCGGCCATGCCATCGGCGCCTCGGACGAGGTCAGAGCCGGGCCGGTTGAGGTGGGCCGAGATGCCTGCGACGATCTGCTCGCGATCCCACCCGCCCTCGGCGAACACCCGGGCGTGTTCGGGCCCCATCACCAAGATTGCGTCGAAGCCGAGGATGAGCTTCGGGTGGTGAAGTGTCTGGAGGCTCGCAGCGAGCGAGCGAGCCAGCGATTCGGGGTCGCGCGACAGCTGATCCACGACGCAGCGGGTGCCTTCACCGGCGAACAAGGTGAGCGCATCGACTCCCGGCTCGATGCCGTGCTCACCGGCGAGCCTGCCGTACGGCGAGTCGGCGTCGTTCTCCGCGAAACAGAAGCCGATCTTGCCCGGGCTTCCATGGGTGGCCCGGTCGACCTCACCGGGACGTCCTCCGCCGACGTTACGAACGACGAGCTGCAGCGCCCGGCCGATCGTCGAGTTCGCCCGGTTCCCCTGACCGAGCGCGTTCCCACCGGAGTTCATCCCGATCGCACGGGTACCCGGGCCACTGCAGACGATCACCGGCCCGACCGGCATCGTCGTTGCGAGCAGACCGTGCATGTTGAACTCGTTCGTGCATGCCGCCTCGACGGCGGTCAGAACCCACGGCAGGTACTCGGGCTTGCATCCGGCCATCACCGCCGCGATGGCAACCTTTTCGACCGTGACGTCAACGAGGTCGGGCGGCACGGTCGCCACGATGTCGGACGGCGCCCGCAAGGTGCCCATCAGCATGCGCATCACCCGCTCCTCGGTCGGCGGAACGACCGGGAGACCGTCGGTCCACCCACGAGTGAACATCAGCTCCATCTCGTCCTCGGCCGCCGCCACGTCGATGCGACGCGAGGCAAGCACGGACGCCCCGAACCGGACGTTGAGCGCGTCGACGAGATCGGGATCGACGCTCATCGAGCCGCAGCCCGGCCGCATCGCCGGGAGATCCGGCCCCAGCCCCGTGATTCCAGTGACCCGTTCCCAGTCGTCACGATGCCAGCCGACCGTCCGCTCGATCTCGACGCCGTCGACCACACGGATCACGGTGGGAACGGTCTCGATCGCATGGTGCCAGCTGAGTGCGAGGTCGGCGTCGTGCACGGAGGGAACGTCGCCCGGGAAGTTGGGGTCGTCCTGTGTGTACACGGTGAGGGTGGTGGCCCCGTCGAGTTGCACGAGGACGGAACCGACCGCATGGCACGTGGCGCACTCCTCTTTGACCACGACGACGATCCCGTCCGGGAGTTCTGGTCGAGCGAGTGTGTCTGCCATGGGCCGACGGTAGCAACCGACGAGTGCGTGCGACGTAGGTCACCTCACCAGAGTTTGCGTTGAGATGTGTCGAACGATCTATCGTGAGTTCATCGGGGGTTCACAGAGTTCAGATGCTGGAGCGGGCGGCATGAGGGTCACCTTTCACGGTGTCCGTGGATCCACTCCGTGCCACGGCGAAGAGATTGCCCGCTATGGCGGCAACACATCGTGCGTGTCGTTGGAGATTCCGGGTATGGATCCGGTGCTGTTCGACCTCGGCACGGGCCTGCGGTACTTCGGCCAGACCCAACCCGTCGACGAGCCGTTCCGCGGCACCTGCCTGCTCAGCCACCTCCACTGGGACCACATTCAGGGCCTGCCGTTCTTCAAGCCGTTCCTGCGACCCGGTGCGCACGTCACGATCTATGCCCCGGTTCAGCCGGGTGACATCACCGTGGCCGACGTGTTCGCCGACACGATCAAGCCACCGCTGTTCCCGATCCACTTCTCGATGTTCCCCGGGATGGTCGACCTCCACGAGATCGGCGATGACGAGTTCACGATCGGCGACGCGAAGGTCGTGACCCGCCTGATTCCCCACGTGGGCCACACGGTTGGTTACCGCGTCGAATGGGGTGGACGCTCCGTCGTCTACATGAGCGACCATCAAATGCCAGCCGACGGTTCGTTCTCGGCATGGCCGGGTGTACTCGAACTCTGTGCAGGTGCCGATCTGCTGATCCACGACGCGCAGTACACGCCAGACGAGTTCGAGACCAAGCGTGACTGGGGCCATTGCACGCCCGAGTACGCCGTTTGGCTCGCCGCGACGACCGGTGTCAAGCGTCTGGCGTTGTTCCATCACGATCCGGCCCACGACGACGACGACCTCGACACGATCCTCGGCGCTGCGATCGAGTGCGCAGCCAAGGTCGGAGTCGACGCGTTCGCCGCACGCGAGCGCGTCACCGTCGACGTCTGAAGCGTTGTCGTCGCTCGCTGTTGTTGCGTCCGTTCTGTTGGGCGTGACGTTCCTCGTGGCCGGCGGTTCGAAGATCGCGGCCGGTGGGGCGTGGCCAGAACAGGCTCGGGGCCTCGGAGCTCCATCCCTTGTGATTCCGGTGCTGCCGTGGTTCGAGATCGCGCTTGGCGCGGCGCTTGTGGTGCAGGTGTCGCGCATCGCCGCCGCAGCGATCGCGCTCGCAGTGCTGGTGGCCATGACGGCCCTCATCATTCGACGCCTTGCTCAGGACGAGCATCCTCCGTGCGCGTGCTTCGGTGCGTGGTCGGCCAAGCCCCTCGGCTGGGGGCACGTGGCCCGCAATGGCCTACTCATGCTCCTCGCGGTCATCGCCATCGTCGCCTGACCGTCACACGGTGCCGGGTCAAACGTGACGTTTCCGGTCGATGTCACGTGGTGGCGAGGATGAACGCGAGTGTGCGGGCTTCGTCGCGCCATGCGTCATAGCGGCCGGTCGGGCCGCCATGGCCGGCACCGAGTTCGGTTCGCAGCACGATCGGTGCCGAGCCCGTCGACACGTCGCGAAGCCGCGCGATCCACTTCGCCGGCTCGTGCACGCTGACCCGCGGATCGTTCAGCCCCGCGGTCGCATACACGGCCGGATAGTCGGCCGCGACCGTGTTGTCGTAGGGCGAGTACCCGAGAATGCAGGTTGCGTACGGCTCAGCGCGAGGGTCGCCCCACTCCTCCCATTCGGTCACCGTGAGTGGAAGTGTCGGATCGCTCATCGTGCTGACCACGTCGACGAACGGCACCTCGGCGACGACGCTGCAGAACAGATCGGGCCGCTGGGTCATGCATGCCGCAACGAGGAGGCCGCCCGCGGATCCACCGCGGATCGCGAGGCGATCGGCGTCGACGATGCGCTCGGAGATCAGGTGCTCGCCGCAGGCGATCGTGTCGCCGAACGTGTTCGGCTTCGCGAGCAGCCGGCCGTCGAGGTACCACTGGCGACCGAGTTCACCGCCGCCACGCGGATGAGCGAGCGCCCAGACGAACCCGCGATCGAGCAGCGACAGGCGGGCCACCGAGAACCACGGCGGCATCGACGCCTCGTAGGCGCCGTAGCCGTAGAGCACTCCCGGCGCGGTTGCGTCGAGCGGCGTGTCGACGTGGTGGACGATGTCGAGGGGTATCTGTGTGCCGTCGGCGGCGGTCGCCCACAGCCGCCGTGTCCGATAGAGGTCGAGGTCGACGCCCGGTGTGGGAATCCGGCGCAACAACGTCCGTTCACCGGAGGCGAGGTCTTCGTCGTACAGCGTCGTCGGCATGGTGAGCGACTGGACCGTGAACCGCAGCAGGTGCGTCTCCCACTGCGGATTCGCCGCCGGCTCGACGTCGTGAGGGTCGTTGCCGAGGTCGATCAC
>DASQFE010000446.1:0-2362 GCA_035633295.1 Ilumatobacteraceae bacterium
TCGGTGCCCACTGCGGCCGGTTCGCCGATGGGCGAGACGATCGAGGCCGACGGTCTGCTGTCGATGGCGGGGTCGTTACTGGCGGTCGACGCTGGCGTCCTCGACCCGGTGTTGAACGGCACGATCGATCTGCTGCTCGACGCCGATCGCGGATTCGACTCGCCGACGCTGATCATCACCGCCGACCCGGCGAAGCCCGACGCCGTCGCCGACCCCGAGGTCGCCCGGCACTTCGCCTCGATCTCGCCGGCCACCGAGGTGGTCACGATCGAAGGTGCCGGTCACCTGATCCACGACGAGATCGCCTCGCGCCCCAAGTTCCACGCGGCCGTGATGGAGTTCCTCGACCGGGTCGCGCCGTGATCGAGATCTCCAAGGCGGCCGATGCCCTGATGGTCGGCGCTGCGCTCGACGCCTACCCGTACGAAGCGTGCGGACTGATCGCCGGGCCGCCCGCAGCGGGTGGGGGAGCGGGCGACAAGGCGCCGACCTACTACCCGTGCACCAACGTTGCGGAGTCGGCTCGGGTGTACACGATCGATCCGAAGGACCATCTGCGTGCCGAGCGCGACGCCGACGACCACGACTTCGAGATCAACGGCGTGGTTCACAGCCATACCCATTCCGAGCCGTACCCCAGCCCGACCGACGTGTCGGCGGCACCTGATCCGTCGTGGCACTACGTGATCATCAGCCTCAAGCGTGAGGCACCGGAAGCTCGTAGCTACCGAATCGTCGACGGCCAGATCACCGAAGAACCCATCGCCATCATCTGAACCTCACAACAGGGGTCAGACCCCTTTTGTGAGGTCTGCCCCGACGGGGTGTGGCGGTTCGGGGGCGGGTGGGATTACGATTCCCGACTAGTCACATCGGATTAGTCGGAATGTCTCCGGTGAACTCGGTGTTGGGAGAATCGTGACGAACACTCTGAACCCGAGTTTTACGCTGTCCGGCACGATGCCGGGCCTCGTCAACGACAGCGTGCTCGACATGATCGGCAACACACCGATGGTCGACGTCTCCGTCCTCTCGCCCAATCCGAACGTGCGAATCCTCGGCAAGATGGAGATGCAGAACCCGTTCGGTTCGGTCAAGGACCGCATCGCCAAGTCGATGATCGAAACCGCGGAAAGGGAAGGTCGGCTGCTGCCCGGCCAGACCATCCTCGAGCCGTCGTCCGGCAACACCGGCATCGCGCTGGCAGCGATTGCCGGTATGAAGGGATATCCGATCAAGATCCTGATGCCGACGAGTGTGTCGATCGAGCGCCGCCAGATGCTCGAGGTGTTCGGTGCCGACGTCATCCTCACCCCGGGCGAAGAGGGGTCGAACGGAGCCGTCGCCCGTGCAATCGATCTGGCTGCGCAGCATCCCGAGTGGTACTTCCCCTATCAATACGCCAACGACGCCAACCCTCGCGCTCACTACGAGGGCACCGGCCCCGAGATCCTGCGTGACGTCCCCGAGATGACCCACTTCGTCGCCGGGCTCGGCACGAGCGGCACGTTGATGGGCTGCGGGCGGTACTTCAAGGAACAGAACCCCGACATCCAGATCGTGGCGGTCGAGCCGCCACTCGGTGAGCGCGTCGAGGGCCTGCGCAACATCGGCGAGGGCTACATCCCGCCGGTGTTCGAGAACTGGAACGGCTTCGACATCCTCGACCGCAAGCGCGTGGTGCGTCCTCGCGAATCGATCGAGTGGACCCGCCGCCTGGTGAAGGAGTGCGGTGTGTTCGCCGGCATCTCCGCCGGCGCCGCGCTCGCCGGTGCGGCCAAGGTGGCCAGCCAGATCGACACCGACGTCGATGGGCCGGCAACGATTGTGTTCATCGTGTGCGACGGTGGCTGGAAGTACCTCTCCACCGGCGCTTACACCGACGACCTCGACGTCGCCGAATCCAACGCCGAAGAGATCATCTATTTCTGAAATGAGACGCGGCGTCCCGCGTCTCAGTGTCGGGTGAAGTGGGCGATGCTCGCAGCGGTCTGGCGGCTGATGTCGGGGAGCACGGGAGTGAACACGTCCATGCCGTGAGAGGTGCCCATCACGACGCGGCATTTGTAGAAGTCGATGCCCTCGTCGCGAAGCGGGTCGGCCTCGTTGACGCTGAGGTGCAGGTTCAGCAGGTAGCCCTCGTTCTCGATCGACGACGGGAACCGATCCTGCGGCCACTCTCCTGCGATGTACGGGCAGAGCGCATACAGACCTTTGATCAATCCGATGTCACCGTCACGCAGCAGCATCATCCCGGTGGCCAGCGTCAGGTTGCCGCCGCCGCTCTCGCCGGCGACGATCAGCTGTGCCCGGTCGATGCGCAGTTCCACAGCGTTGTCGACAACCCATCGCAGGCCCGACA
>DASQFE010000447.1:0-7326 GCA_035633295.1 Ilumatobacteraceae bacterium
TGTCGCCGTCCAACAGGAACACGTCGCCGGCGAGCGACAACACGAGTGCCGCAACGAACCACGCTCGAGTCGCCGGATCGACCGGATCGAGCGTCAGCGCCACCCCGATGAGGGCGATGAGCGCCAGCGGCTTGCTCCACAACTCGACCGAGCGATTGTCGGTCCACCGGCTCCACCAGTTCGCCCCCGCCGCAACCGCGAACAGGACGGCGAAGATCCAACTTGCGGTGTTCATCGCCCTCCCTCGCGCTGGCGCCGCACCGGAGCGCGCGACCACGATGTTCTAGTCGATCACAGTTCTCGCCGCAGCGGACCGTGCCTACCTTGGCCATCAGTCTTCGACATCGGCGCTTGATCCGACGACGTCGAAGCTCTCGTCGAGCTGCACGTCGACCTGACGGCCGTTGTCGAGCGTGACCTCGACTTCGTAGAAGCTCTCCTCGTCATCGACCTCGGTTCCAGTCACCCGACCGGAACCCGTGTGTGCGAGCGCTGCGGCGGTGGCCGACTCGAGCGCTGAGCCCGTGATTGGCACGTCGGGTCCGTCGTCGTCACTGACGCCGGTCGCGACGACGCCGACACCTGCTGCGACGACGGCGACGACGGCAGTGGCCGTCGCGACGATGATCTTGGTGCTCTTCCTCATGTCTGTCTCCTTGGTCGAGTTTGCTGATCGAGCGTGTGTCGGAATCGTACGGATCGGAAGCTGACAGCCGCCTGAACGGTCACGACGGCAGCTCGAATTCGACCAACTCGACCATGCCGTCGCCGCCGGCGACCTTCTCCTCGCGGACCTTACCGACGCCGCGTGCATACGACTTCTCCTCGATGACCTCCGGTTCGAGCGGCGTCCAGTCACGGGTGTTCACGACGGCGTCGAAGTTGCCCGCCGGAGTGCTCACACGCAAGGCAGTGTCGATGTACTCCATCATGTCCTCTGCCTCGCCGGCGAGGAACTCTTGTCGGTAGGCATCGCCCACCGCCGGTGCTGCTGCCATGACGATGCCGGGCTGGGCGCCTTCGACGCCGGCCGTCCACGACCCAGCGGTGCTCACGACGACCCCGTTCTCGTAGTCCTTCACGTCTTCTCCGAGATACCACACGTTGCCGTCGACATCCTGCGCGAACCAGTCGTAGGTGTCCTCGATCAACTCGCCGCCGACGGTCACGGTGTCACGGACCACCACGGCGGAGATCCCCAGGATCTCCTTGCGATCGGCCGTGACGATGATCTCAACCGTTTCGGCCTCCCCCTCCGACGTGCCCTCGAACAGCCAGCGTGCACCGACCGGCATCGGCAGATAGGGGTTGTCGATGACGTCGACGAACATCGACGGGTCGAGCTGCGGCTCGTACACACCGCCGTCACCAGGATCGATGACGGGCGCTCCGACCGCCGAGACCGTTGGCTGGTCGAGCGTCGTGATGGTGGGCACCGTGGCATCCGTCGCAACGGGTACGTCGCGGCCGCACGCCACCAACGACAGAACGATGGCGCCGGTCACGATCGCGAATCGGGGGATCCTGCGATGGGGGGTGGGTTCTGGTCGATACATGGCGCTTCCCTTCCGGGCCATCGTGGTCGATGTCCGATGACACCGTGCACCGGCCAACCTGAATACAGACTGACGCCGGTCAGACGTCGTTCAGCAGCCGTTCAGCTCCACCGGCAAGACTGGCGTCGTGCGCACGTGCTGCGATCGTCCCGAATTGTACCGACGTGTCGAAGCACGTGCATGAAGCTCCTCCTGATCGACGACGACGACAAGGTCACCGCCGCACTGAGCCGAGGGCTTCGCGCGGAAGGCTTCGTCGTGGAGGTCGCGGCTGATGGGGACGACGGGTTCTGGAAAGCCACGGAGGGAAGCTACGACCTGATCGTGCTCGACATCATGCTGCCGCGCCGCAACGGGTTCCGGGTCTGCGCCGACCTCCGCGCCGCGGGGAACTGGACACCGATCCTGATGCTGACCGCCAAGGACGGCGACCTCGACGAGGCAGAAGCGCTCGACACCGGTGCCGACGACTACCTCGTCAAGCCCTTCTCCTACCCCGTGCTGGTCGCCCGGGTTCGCGCCCTCCTGCGTCGCACAGCCGGCGGCGAGCGCATCTCGACACAGATCGGACCGCTCTCGATCGACCCCCTCGGCCGACGGGTGTGGAACCGGGACCGGGAGATTGAACTGACCAGTCGAGAGTTCGACCTACTCGAGTACCTGTCGCGACGATCCGGGCAGGTTGTGTCGAAGCTCGAAATTCTCGATGGCGTGTGGTCAGACGACTTCGACGGCGACCCGAACATCGTCGAGGTCTACGTGGGTCGGCTGCGCCGCAAGCTCGACCGCGGCGACATCTCCGGCGAACTGATCACGACGGTCCGCGGCGCCGGATACCGACTGGCCGGCGACTGAGATGTGGCGCGGCATCCGTTGGAGGATCACTTCGGTCGCGACCGTCGTCGTGCTCGTCGTGCTCGTCGTCGCCGCGTTCGGGATTGTGCGGTGGGAGCGGATCGTGCTCGTCGACAACCTCGACGAGGCGCTGACGGCGCAGGTACTTGCCGTCGCCGACGTCGCGACACCGGACTCGGTCGATCGCAACCTCAACTTGGGTCTCGACGACGATGCGATCACGGAAATCAGAACGGCGCAGGGCGGCGGACTCGTCGCGATGGCGGGTCCTGCCCGGTTTCCGGCAGAGCTCGAGCTCCCCGATGATTCCCAGGTCCTGATCAGCACCATCACTCCCCGGGGTTCCTCCCAGGAGTACCGGGTCGCGAGCACGTCCACGGGCGGTCTCGTCGTCCGCGTCGGCGTACCGCTCGACGACGTCGATGAGAGCACCGCGGCACTCATCGTCGCGTTCTCGATTGCCATTCCCGTCGTGACACTTTTGCTCGCGGCGTTGATCTGGTGGCTCGTCGGACGCACGCTGCGCCCGGTCGAGTCGATCCGACGGCAGGTGTCGGAGATCACGGGCCAGGACCTCCACCATCGTGTCAGCGAGCCACCGGCTGACGACGAGATCGGCCGTCTCGCCTTCACCATGAACCAGATGCTCGATCGACTCGAGGCGTCGTCGGAACAGCAACGCCGCTTCGTCGCCGATGCATCGCACGAGTTGCGTAGCCCCCTCACGAGGATCCGCTCGGAGATCGAGGTCGATCTCGCCCATCCCGACACCGCCGACGTCGACCGCACCATCCACAGCGTGCTGCAGGAGACCGAACAGATGCAACGTCTGGTCGACGATCTCCTCACGCTGGCCCGGTTCGACGAGTCCGGTCACGGTCACACCCGAATCGGCGAGCTACCGCTGGTCGACCTCGACGAGGTAGTGCGCTCGGAGGTCAATCGCGTCCGGCCGGCTGCGACCGTCACGTTGGATATCGCAGCGGTCGCCCCGGTCCAGGTCCACGGCGATGGCGACCAACTGCATCGAATGGTGCGCAACGTGATCGACAACGCCGTCCGCTACGCACACACGACGGCGACCATCACACTGGAAGCCGTCGACCGCACCGCAGTCCTCACGATCGCCGACGACGGTCGCGGGATCCCGATCGGACAGCGCGAGGTCGTCTTCGAGCGATTTACCCGTCTCGACGACTCACGAACTCGCGACGCCGATGGCCGCAGCGACGGCACCGGGCTCGGACTTGCGATCGCCCGTGCCATCGTGACGCGCCACGCCGGCACGATCGTCGTCGACCCCGAGTTCACCCCAGGCACCCGCATCGTCATCGCACTCCCTGCAGCGGACTCAACCAAGCATCATGCGAGCGATGAGCGAAGGGCCGGTATGCGGGCCGCTGGCTCATCGCCGCCGCACACTCGGCCCGAGCGATGAGCGAAGGGCCGGTATGCGGGCCGCTGGCTCATCGCTCGTGATCGACGTCAGCCTCCGGAGATGTCGGAGACCTTCTGCTTGCCGGCCCGGATGAACGGCATCATGTCGCGCAGCTCGCCGCCGATCGCCTCGATCGGGTGCTCCTTGCCCTCTTGCTGCATGCGCTTGTAGTTCGGACGGCCGGCTTCCGACTCGGCGATCCACTCGGCCGCGAACTGGCCGCTCTGGATCTCCGCAAGGATCTTCTTCATCTCGGCCTTGGTCGCCTCGTTGACGACACGCGAGCCGCGGGTGAGGTCGCCGTACTCGGCGGTATCGGAGATCGAGTACCGCATACCGGCGATGCCCTCTTCGTACATGAGATCGACGATCAGCTTCACCTCGTGGAGACACTCGAAGTACGCCATCTCGGGGGCGTAGCCCGCCTCGGTCAGCGTCTCGAACCCGGCGCGCACGAGCGCCGTGAGGCCACCGCACAGCACAGCCTGCTCGCCGAACAGATCAGTCTCGGTCTCTTCTGCGAACGTGGTTTCGATCACTCCGGCGCGGGTGCCGCCGATTGCATCTGCGTACGACATCGCGACGTCACGAGCCTGGCCGGTCGAATCCTGCTCCACGGCGATGAGCGCCGGCACGCCGCCGCCCTCGGTGTAGGTGCGACGAACGAGGTGGCCCGGGCCCTTCGGAGCGATCATGATCACGTCGCAGCCCGCAGGCGGCTGGATGCGATCGAAACGGATGTTGAAGCCGTGGGCGAACGCAAGCGCCTTGCCGTCGGTCATGTGCTTGGCAATGTGCTCGTCGTAGATCGCCTTTTGCTCGGTGTCGGGAGCGAGCAGCATGATCACGTCAGCCCACTCGGCCGCCTCGGCGATCGTCATCACCGTGAGGCCGGCCGCTTCGGCCTTGGCGGCCGATGACGACTCGGGACGCAGGCCGACGACGACGTCAACACCCGACTCCTTCAGGTTCAACGCATGGGCGTGGCCCTGCGATCCATAGCCGACGACGGCCACTTTCTTGCTGCGGATGATCGAAGGATCCGCATCCTCTGCGTAGTAGACGGTGACGGCCATCTCAGCCAGCCTTTCCAGTGTTCTGTGTGGGGGTTTGGTTCACGGCGCGCAGGCGCTTACCGCGATCGAGCTTGGGTAGCGCAACGCGACCCGTGCGCTGGAGCTCAACGATGCCATATCCGGTGAGCAAATCCTCAAAATCGTCGAGCTTGTCGGGATGGCCCTCGAGGCTCACGGTCAGTGCCGCTTCGGCGACGGCAATGATCTTGCCCTCGAAAATGTTGATCAGTTCGACCACCTGGCCGCGCTGTTCGTCGGGCGCCTTCACCGTTGCGATGAGCAATTCGCGTTCGACCGATCGACGCGGATCGAGCTCGGAGATCTTCACCACGTCGATCAGCTTGAACAGCTGCTTGGTGATCTGCTCGAGCGGGGTCGACTCGACGTCGACGACGATCGTGATCCTGCTCATCCCTTCTTCCTCGGCAGGAGCGACAGCCAACGAGAAGATGTTGAAACCGCGCCGGGCGAACAGACTCGACACCCGCGCCAGGACGCCGGGTCGGTTCTGGACGAGCACCGACAGGATGTGGTGGTTGAGGGTCTGGCCCCCGTACTGGTTGATGGTGGTCATGAGCGCAGCTCATGACCAGACGGCCGGCGGAGCGCCAGCGAGCCGGACGTGGATGGGGTGTGGGGGCGCAGCCCCCGCAGTGTGGTGGTCACTTCAGGCCCTCGGCTCGATCTTGTTGGGTGGGATGCAGGATCAGGTCGTCGTTGCTGTGACCCGCCGGAACCATCGGGAACACCTTCTCGGAGGCGTCGGTGCGGAACTCGATGACGACGGACCGGTCCTTGATCGAGTTGGCCTTCTCGATCGCCGGGCCGACCTCCTCGGGCGACTCGACGAGGATGCCGACGCAACCCATGGCCTCGGCCCACATCACGAAGTCGGGCACCTTGGCGTTGAGGTAGACCTCGGAAAAGCGCTCGTCGTAGAACATCTCCTGCCACTGACGGACCATGCCGAGATAGCTGTTGTTGAGCAATGCCACCTTGATCGGCAGCCCCTCGACCGTTGCAGTCACCAGCTCCTGGGCGGTCATCTGGAAACAACCATCACCATCGACAGCCCACACGTCACACTCGGGCTTTGCGGCCTTGGCACCGATGGCGGCCGGGATGGAGAAGCCCATCGTGCCGAGACCGCCGGAGTTGACCCACGTGTAGGGCTCGTTGAACTCGAAGAACTGCGACGTGTACATCTGATGCTGCCCGACACCTGACGCCACGATGGTGTGCGGCGAGGCAAGGCGATTCAGCTCCTCGATGCAGTACTGCGGTTTGAGCGCAGCACCCGGTTCGGACTGCTCGTAGGTCATCGGAAACTGCTCACGCCAACCCGACACCTTGCTCTTCCACGCCGACGTGTCGGCCTGGACGGCGCCCGAGGCGATCAGGGCCTTGATCTCGGAGACGATCTCCTCGATCACATACTTGGCATCGCCGACGATCGGCACGTCCGGCCGACGGACCTTGCCCTGCTCGGCTGGGTCGATGTCGACATGGATCACCTTGGCGACCGGCGCGAATGCATCGACCTTGCCGGTGATCCGGTCGTCGAAGCGGGCGCCGAGCGTGATGAGGAGATCGGCCTTCTGCAGCGCCGTGATCGCCGTGGCATTGCCGTGCATCCCCGGCATGCCGAGACACAGCGGGTGGCTGTCGGGAAACGCGCCGCGAGCCATCAGCGTGGTGACGACATAGGTGTCGATCAACTCGGCCAGCTCACGAAGCGCCTCGGCAGCGCGTGACTTCAAGATGCCACCACCGGCGTAGATGATCGGGCGCTCAGAGGCGAGAATCAGGCGGGCGGCTTCCTTGATCATGCGGGGGTGCCCCTTCACGTTCGGGCGGTAGCCGGGCAGCGAGTCGAGCACCTCCTGGTCGGTCGGCCAGTACCACTCCATCTCGTTCTGGAGGCAGTCCTTGGGCACGTCGATCAGTGTCGGGCCGGGGCGACCAGTGGTGGCGATGTGAAACGCTTGGCGAACGGCCATCGGGATGTCCTGCGCGCTCATCACGAGCTCGTTGTGCTTGGTGCACGAACGAGTGATGCCGACGGTGTCGCACTCCTGGAATGCGTCGCTGCCGATGGCGGCGGTCGGGACCTGGCCCGTGATCGCAACCATCGGCACCGAGTCCATGTAGGCGTCCATCAGCGGCGTGACGAGGTTCGTCGCCGCCGGTCCCGACGTCACCATGGCGACGCCCGGCTTGCCCGACACGTGCGCATAACCCTCGGCCATGTGGCCGGCGCCCTGCTCGTGACGCACGAGGACGTGACGGATCGGGCTGTCCATCAACGGGTCGTACGCCGGAAGGATGCACCCCCCGGGATAGCCGAAGATGAGTTCGACATTTTCGTGCTCGAGTGCTCGGATCAGCGCCTGGGCGCCGG
>DASQFE010000448.1:0-1867 GCA_035633295.1 Ilumatobacteraceae bacterium
CGTCGCCCGAAGGTCCTGCACCACGACATGTTCGAACGTGGCGTCGTCGCCGAGATGAACGCTCGTGAGGGCACTCGACCCGCCGACATCGCCGCCATCGCCCAGCCGTGTCTCCACGACCGTGGCCGAGCTGGCGTTGCCGACATTGATCGACACGGCGCTGCACCACATGTTGGTTGCCGCGGCCGTGGTGGTGGTCGAGCCGGGAACGACGACCGTGACGACGTGGATCGGCACCTCGAGCCGAACACCGTCAGCGATCTCGATCATCGCGCCGTCGGTGCCGTACGCCAGATTGAGCGCCAGGTAGGCATCGGTGACGTCGTCGGCGGCGCGCTCGAACTGCGTTGCGACGAGGTCGGACGATGCGCCCGCCAACGGCGTCAACGACACGCCTGCAACGGCAACTGCGCCGGTGATGAAACTCGAGCGCTCCTGATCGACGACGCCG
Organism: Ilumatobacteraceae bacterium; assembly: GCA_035633295.1. GTDB lineage: Bacteria > Actinomycetota > Acidimicrobiia > Acidimicrobiales > Ilumatobacteraceae > Sva-07. Next base: position 452 of record DASQFE010000448.1, read on the forward strand.
TTGACAATCACGATGCGAGGACCATCGAGCGACGGCAGGCGCTCGTCGAGATCGAAGCCGAGGTCGTCGATCGTGCCCTGCGACGGACCGAAGACCAGCTCGGCCAGCTTGCGGTGCGGGGCGTACCGCCACGCCTCGTCGCGCTTGGTCGGCACACCGATCGAGCCGAGTCGGTCGATGGCGGAGCGCGAGACCGGAGGTGCAGTCGCGCTCATCGCGCCGACGGGGTGCCCGCGAGCGGTCGCTCGGGGGCATCATTGAGGTCGGTGTTGACGAAGTCGGCGTAGCCGTGGTCCTCGAGGTGCAGTGCGAGCGTGTAGTCACCGGATTCGACAATGCGTCCGTCGACGAGCACGTGCACGAAGTCGGGCTTGATGTAGTCGAGGAGCCGCTGGTAGTGCGTGATGACGATCATCGACCGCTCGGGTCCGCGCAGCGCATTGACGCCGCCGGCGATGATGCGCAGGGCATCGATGTCGAGGCCCGAATCGGTCTCGTCGAGGATGGCGAGGCGCGGCTGCATCACAGCCATCTGAAGGATCTCGTTGCGCTTTTTCTCGCCTCCGCTGAAGCCGGCGTTGACGGCGCGGTCGAGAAAGTCCTGCTTCATCTCGACGAGTGCCATCGCCTCCTTGGCCACGGCGAGGAAGTCGCGTGCACCGATCTCGGTCTCGCCTCGAGCGCGGCGCACCGAGTTGAGCGCCGTGCGCAGGAAGTACATGTTGTTGACGCCGGGGATCTCGACGGGGTACTGGAACCCCAGGAACACTCCGGCGGCGGCGCGAGCTTCGGGCGTCATCTCGAGCAGGTCGGCGCCGTCGAGGGTGACCGTGCCACCGATGTCATAGCCGTCGCGTCCGGCGAGCGTGTGTGCGAACGTGCTCTTGCCCGAGCCGTTCGGGCCCATGATCGCGTGCACCTCACCGGCTCCGACATCGAGGTCGAGCCCCTTGAGGATCTGCTTGTCACCGATCGCAGCGGTGAGGTTCTCGACGTGCAGCATCAGCCGACACTTCCTTCCAGGCTCACGCTCAGCAGACGCTGAGCTTCGACGGCGAATTCCATCGGGAGTTCGTTGAACACCTCACGGCAGAAGCCGTTGACGATCATCGACATCGCGTCTTCTTCGGTCATGCCACGTTGGCGGCAGTAGTAGAGCTGGTCCTCGCCGACGGTGGACGTCGACGCTTCATGCTCGACCTGCGCGCTCGGGTTCTTCACCTCGATGTACGGAATCGTGTGGGCGCCGCACTCCTTGCCCAGCAGCAGCGAGTCGCACTGGGTGTAGTTGCGGGCGTTCTCGGCCGAGCGCATCACCTTGACCAGGCCCCGGTACGTGTTCTGTCCGTGGGCGGCCGAGATTCCCTTCGAGATGATCGAGCTGGTGGTGTCGCGGCCGATGTGGATCATCTTGGT
>DASQFE010000449.1:0-3037 GCA_035633295.1 Ilumatobacteraceae bacterium
AGGCCGACACCCATCTGCAGGGCGGCAGTAACGATGAAGATCTGAGCGAGCTGGCGATGCTCCGCATGGATACCTGCAGCTGATGCATGGACCGCTCCCGCGGCGAGCGATGCCAGCCCGCCAAAGGCGATGACCGACATACTCGAACGACGTTTGGGCGACTCGGGTTCGTCGAGCGCAACGTTGCCTGGCTGGACTTCGCCGCCGTCAAGTGCCATTGGTTCAGTGTATGGGCTGTGACGGTTGTCTCACGGACGGTGCGTCGAATCTCGTGGCCTCAGCTCTGGGTCGCTGAGGGAGCCAACCCCAAGCACGTCGCAGCGGATGGCCGGCCGGGAAACGCGGTAACGGAAAACGACAAACCCCCGCCACCGAGATCGCCGTGACCTGACGCCCTGGATGCCACGCCCAGGGCATCAGCGTGTCAGAACTCGATCCCGAGCGATGGCCCTTCGATCGACAGCGGCGGCCCGGTGGGGCCCACGGGCGACTCTGAGAAACTCGGGTAGCGCTGAGCCATGACCCACCGATTTCTCAGCGCGTGTCGTTCGCCCGGACGGCTTCAGTCGATGCGATCCTGCCGGTTCAGCCGGTCGACGTCAGCGCGATCCTGAGGCCTATCGGCAGCGACCTTGTTTCGAATGAGGTCATCGCGGCCGATCACGTCGAGAGAAACACCATCCGCATCAACGGACACACGACGCGACCAAGCATCATCGAACTCGACACCAGTCCGTGAGCGGCAAGCGCGTAACCACCCACGACGAGGTATCGAACCTCATGAGCGTTGAACGACTCGACAAACTCTCTGAAGTCGGGGTCCAGTTGCATCGTCGCCACCTCCGAAGACTCTGCGCCGAAGCACTTCGACCGCTGCGATCCGCTCGGCGACCGGTCGTGACAACCAGAAGACCAGGTCGTCGTCGGGCTCATCTGAACTCGGACGAGCAACGACCAAAGCCATCGCTCCCCCGACACGATTCACTTGCTCGCCCATCTCTCCTAGCGTAGTCGGCCATCCATTCCGAATCTTCGGACATGGCTGCGGTGCGCGTTCGGGGTGGCTCGGATTCTCATCGCCCGGATGTCCTCGTTTGGTGGCGTCCGGGCCCGATGATCACGAACCGCAGCCCGTTCCTTGCGGTCCAGCGACAACTTGTCGTGGATGTTGATCCGAATCGGCGGCGCTAACGAACCATGCGCGCAGATAAAGCCGCTTCGCTCACGAGGACCTCGTCGGCGGAGCCCGAACGAAGGAGGACCGACATGCATGTATCTCGACGAGCACTCATCGGAGGAGGTGCAGCGTTGGCGGGAGCCGGCGCCGTCACCCGTCTCGGTGGGAGCCAATCAATCATCACCGCCGGAGCGAGATCCGAAGACGACTACGACGACGCGGACGTCGAGGCACTTGACGTTGCCGTGATGATCTCGATCAACGACGCGAAAGCCGGCGAACTCGAGATCCTGGTGGGCGAACAGGCCATCTCTCACACCGACCGGCGACTCGTGAACCGACTGCTTCGCGCTGCACGAGAGGAGGCCTGACATGTCGAGCCATCGCGAGGCACCGTCCATTTCGAAGGACCCAGCTGCCGACAACACCGACGTCTACGCGTTTCGCACGCCCGGTGACACCATCACCATCATTGCCAACTACTCACCCGGCCAGGCCCCCAACGGCGGCCCGAACTTCTACGAGTTCGACGATGAGGTGCTGTACAGCATCCACATCGACAACGACGGCGACGGCGAAGGCAACATCAACTTCGAGTTCCGGTTCACGACCGTCAACACGAATCCGAACACGTTCCTGTACAACACGGGCCCGATCGATTCGCTCGACTCACCCAACTGGAACCGGAGGCAGACGTACTCGGTCGTGCGCCGCAGTGGCAAGGCGAACATCCAGTTCCCTGGTGACAGTCGCCGGCGAATCCCGACGCGTGTGGTCGAACTCGGAACGGGTCTGTCGTGTCCTCCGGCCAACGTCGGCCCGCGATCGACACCGAACTACGAAGCGCTCGCCGCCGCCGCGGTGTACGAACTGAACTTCCCGTTCGACAACTCGACGATGAAGGTGTTCGCCGGCCAGCGCGCCGATGCGTTCTTCGTCGACCTCGGCTCGATCTTCGACCTCGGCGCGTTGCGTCCGTTCCAGAACTTCCACCTCATCAGCACGGCCGCGGCCGCCGGTGTCGATGCGCTGGCGAACGCGAACTGCCAGTCGATCTGCATCCAGTTGCCGATCACGGCCGTGTCAGGCAACCGGAAGGTTCCCAGCGAGTTCAACGACGGGTGGTCGACCATCGGTGTGTACGCCTCGGCGTCACGTCAGCGTGGTCTGCGCATCCGCAATGGCGTGCGCACCACTGCAGGTCCGTACGAGCAGATCTCGCGGCTCGGTAACCCGCTGTTCAACGAGGTCATCACCCCGTTGGCCAAGAAGGACCAGTGGAACGCCGACGCTCCCGAGGACGACGCGCAGTACGCGCGGTTCGTGCTGAAGCCGGAACTGGCCACATTGCTGCCCGTGCTGTACCCGGGCGTATTCCCGAATCTGGCCGCCTTCACGGGCGACCGCGCCGACCTGGCAGCGATCCTGCTGACCGGTATCCCGGAGGGCATCGTGCCCGGGTTCCAGAACTTCACCGGTACCACCCAGGCTGACGTGCTGCGCCTCAACATGGCGATCCCCCCGACGCCGACCGCAGACGAGAACCCGATCGGACTGGTCGCCGGCGATCCTGCCGGCTTCCCGAACGGTCGTCGTCTCCGTGACGACGTGACTGCCATCGAGCTCAAGGCCATCGCCGGGGCCACGTTGCCCCTCGTCGATCCGTCCTTCACACCCGACGCGACAGCTGCCCTACTCGAAGACGGGACCAACCCGCCGGAGCGCACGTTCCTGGACGAGTTCCCGTACATCGGCACGCCGTACGACGGCTTCAGCGTCGGGACCTGAGCGGCTCATGGGCGAGACGCATTCACTCCACCCAGATCACGACCACGGACACGATCACGCGTGGCGCGAGGC
>DASQFE010000450.1:0-4806 GCA_035633295.1 Ilumatobacteraceae bacterium
CGAACCGACGAGGCGGCTCACCGTGTGCTTCTCCATGTACTCCGACATGTCGAGTGTGATCAAGGCGGAATCGTCGCCGAACAGGAACTCGGTGAGGGTCTTGGCGAGCTCGGTCTTGCCCACGCCGGTGGGGCCGAGGAAGATGAACGAACCCGACGGCCGCTTGGGATCCTTCAATCCCGCACGTGTGCGACGGATCGACTGCGACACCGCAGCAACGGCGCTCTCCTGGCCGATGATCCGCTTATGGAGGTTCTCCTCCATCTTGAGCAGACGCTCGGTCTCCTCCTCGGTGAGCTTGTACACCGGGATACCGGTCCAAAGTGAAAGCACCTCGGCAACGGCCTCCTCGTCGACCTCATCGAACAGGTCGACGCCTTCGGCGCGGACCTCGGTCTCCTTTTGGGCCTTCTCCTCGAGCAGGGTCTTCTCCTGATCGCGAAGGCGGCCGGCCTCTTCGAACTGCTGCTCTTCGACGGCGCGCTTCTTGGCTTCCTGCACGTCGCTCAGCTTGGTTTCGATCTCACGCAGGTCAGGCGGGGTCGCCATGCGCTTGATACGCAGACGCGAACCGGCTTCGTCGATGAGGTCGATGGCCTTGTCGGGCAGGAAGCGATCGGCGATGTATCGGTCGGCGAGGTTGGCCGCGGCAACGAGCGCCTGGTCGGTGATCGTGACGCGGTGGTGGGCCTCGTACTGGTCGCGGATGCCCTTCAGGATCTCGATGGTGTGGGCGAGCGTGGGCTCGGCGACCTTCACCGGCTGGAAACGACGCTCGAGGGCGGCGTCCTTCTCGACGTGCTTGCGATACTCATCGGTGGTGGTGGCGCCGATGGTCTGCAGCTCACCACGGGCGAGCATTGGCTTGAGGATCGACGCCGCGTCGATCGCGCCTTCAGCGGCGCCGGCACCTACGAGGGTGTGGATCTCGTCGATGAAGAGCAGGATGTCGCCGCGAGTCTTGATCTCCTTGAGCACCTTCTTGAGGCGCTCTTCGAAGTCGCCGCGGTAACGCGATCCGGCGACGAGTGCGCCAAGGTCGAGGGTGTACAGCTGCTTGTTGGTGAGCGTGTCGGGGACGTCGTTGTTGACGATCTTCTGGGCGAGGCCCTCGACGATCGCCGTCTTGCCGACGCCGGGCTCGCCGATCAGTACCGGGTTGTTCTTGGTGCGCCGCGACAGGATCTGCATGACGCGTTCGAGTTCGTTCGTACGACCGATCACGGGGTCGAGCTGGCCCTCGCGGGCCGCCTGGGTGAGGTTGCGGCCGAACTGATCGAGGATCTGGCTGTTGCCACCCTTTTCATCGTCGCCGCCCTTGCTGGCGCCGACGCCGGCACTTGCCGGGGTCTGTTCGCTGCGACCGCCACCGGTGGAGCCGGCGGGGCCCTGGTAGCCCGACAGCAGCTGGATGACCTGCTGGCGCACGCGCGACAGATCGGCGCCGAGCTTGACGAGCACCTGAGCGGCAACGCCCTCGCCCTCTCTGATCAGGCCCAACAATATGTGCTCGGTGCCGATGTAGTTGTGGCCGAGCTGCAGCGCCTCGCGTAAGGAGAGCTCGAGTACCTTTTTCGCCCGAGGTGTGAAGGGGATGTGGCCTGACGGCGACGAGCCGCCCTGGCCGATGATCTCCTCGACCTGGCTGCGCACGGCTTCGAGCGAGATGCCAAGGCTTTCGAGGGCCTTGGCGGCGACGCCTTCGCCCTCGTGAATCAGCCCGAGCAGGATGTGCTCGGTGCCGATGTAGCTGTGATTGAGGAGGCGGGCCTCCTCTTGCGCGAGCACGACAACTCGGCGAGCTCGGTCTGTGAAGCGTTCGAACATGGAGTGCCCTTTCCACGAAGTGGGATTCCGTGCGCCAACCCTACCGGCGCCTACACGAACCGACCTGCACGGTCAACGTGACAAAAAGATCAAGATCTTCGGGAATACGAATCGCGAGTGGGGTCTGGGTCCAATCGGGATTCAGCGGGTTCCTTGGGCGTCGGGGAGTGACCAGAGGAGCGATTCGAGGAGCAGCTTCTCGTTGGGGTTGCGGTCGAGGGCTTCGATCGCTCGGTGGATTCGGTGGACGGCGTCGGCACATCCGTCGACGTCGGTCGTCCCGCCGCTGATGGCGGTGTCGCGATAGGTGCCGGCCATCGCTGCGAGACCGGCGCGAAGTTCGTCGGTGCGATGACGCCGTAGTTCGCGTTTGTGTCGCTCGTCGAGCTTGCTCTTGCCGCTGCCGCGTTCTCCGTAGGCCTTGATCTGCTCGTCGAGTTCGGCCACCTCGATGGCGTGTCGCGCGGCGAGAGGTTCAGCGGCCGCGTCGATCGACGCAAGGAGTTCCGCCGCGGCCCGCATTGCGACGGCGCCGCTACCGTCGAGTTGGTGCGGCGCTCCGGCGAACGCCGCGCGCCGTTGCGACAGCGCAGGATCTGTGGCGAGCACCCGCGCCCGATCGAGGTCGCCGTGTGCGGCGCGTGCGGCCGCCATCGCCGCAGCGGGGTTGATCCCCTCGGTCAGCAGTCGGGCGGCGATCACATCGGGGCCGATTGCGCGGAAGTCGATCTGGGCGCATCGTGACGAGATCGTGATCAAGTCGGCTGGGATGAAGTCGGCGAGGATCAGGAACGTCGTGGAGTCGGGTGGCTCCTCGATGGTCTTCAGCAGTCGGGCCGCACCCGCCGCCGCGAGCAGATGGAACTCCTCGAGGATCATCACTTTCGACGATCCCTCCGAGGGCGAGAGCGATGCGGTCCGCACGATTTCGTCGGCCTGATCCTTCGAGATTGCTGCGCCGACGCGTCGAACCTCGTGGACGTCGGGGTGTTCGCCGCGCAGGATCAGCCGGGCGGTGCGCGCGCTGGCATTCTCGCCACCCGTCAGCAATCGTGTCGCGAACGCACGGGCGGCCTGCAGCTTGGTCGACCCGGCAGGCCCGACGAATAGGTACGCATGCACGGGTCCGTTGTCGGCGGACGCGCGCAGGCGGGCGATGGCGTCGGGTTGGCCGACGACGTCGTCCCACACGCGGCCTGCCTCGCTCACAGCACTCCTCGAGCAACCAGCGCGTCGTGTATCTCGTCGGCGACGCGTTCAACGGAGCCGACTGCGTTGACCGTGATCCAGCGGTCGGGGTCGACTGCGGCCATGGTCCGAAAGCCGGCGAGGACCCGGGCATGGAACTCGTCACCCGCCGCCTCGAAGCGGTCGAGGTCGCGCCGGCTCATGCGCTCGGCGATTGTTTCGTCGGGCGTGTCGAGGAACACGACCGTCGACGGCCAGAGGCCGCCGGTGCCCCATTCGTTGAGGTGGCGGATCTCGTCGATGTCGAGCTCGCGGCCGTAGCCCTGGTAGGCGAGTGACGAGTACACCGAACGGTCGGTGACGACCGGCTTGCCCGCTTCGAGTGCCGGGACGACGACCTCGGCGAGGTGTTGGGCGCGGTCGGCCGCGGTCAGGAGTGCTTCGGCCCGAGGCGCAAGGTTGTGGACGCTCGTGTCGTGGAGGATCTCGCGGATGCGCGCTCCGATGGGCGTCCCACCGGTCTCTCGCGTCAGGACCGCATTCATCGAGACCGCAAGATGCTTCGCCTGAGTCGACTTGCCGCATCCCTCAGCGCCCTCGAACGCGATGTAGGCGGGTCGGCTCGTCACGGCGCCCGATGGTACCGACCCCCACCCGACCAACCGTCACACGGTGCCGGGTCAAACGTGACGTGCCGCGAAACCCCTCGCTCGTGGATACCCCCTGGGGATTGTGACGAAAGGCCGTGGTAGGCCCGGCTCGTCCGCCTTACCGTCGAAGCGAGAGGCCTTCGCCAACGTTGCGGGGTGCAGGATTGGAGACATCGTGACGGACACTGCAGTGGGGCAGAAGCGGCTCGTGATCCTCGGCGCCGGTACGGGTGGCACGCTGGCGGCGAACCGGCTCCGCAAGAGGTACAAGGACGACCGGCTCCGCATCGACATCGTCGATCAGGACAATCGCCACGTGTATCAACCCGGGCTGCTGTTCATCCCGTTCGGTCTCGCCGAGCCCGATGAGATCGTCCGCAAGCGCGATCGGCAGCTCAAGAAGGGCATCCACTATCACCAGTGCCCGATCGACTCGGTCGACATCGAGGCGAACTCGGTGACCCTCGAGAACGGCACAACACTCGACTACGACGTGCTGCTGGTGGCCACGGGTGCGGTGCTGCAGCCCGAGGAGACCGAGGGCTTGACCGGCCCCGGCTGGATGGAGTCGGTGTTCACGTTCTACGACATGGAGGGCTCGACGGCGCTTGCCGCCAAGCTCGACGAATTCGAATCGGGTCACCTGGTGATCAATGTCATCGACATGCCCATCAAGTGCCCGGTCGCCCCGCTCGAGTTCGCGTTCCTCGCCGACTGGTACTTCACCGACAAGGGCGTGCGCGACGACGTCACCATCACCTACGTCACCCCGCTCGATGGTGCGTTCACCAAGCCCACGGCTTCGGCAACGTTGGGTTCGTTGCTCGACGAGAAGGGCATCGAGTTGGTCACCGAGTTCAACACCGGTGAGGTCGACGGCGCGGCCCGCAAGCTGATCGGATACGACGGGCGCGAGATCGACTTCGACATCGCGGTCGTGGTCCCGCTGCACGGCGGTGCTGCGTACGTGCAGAACTCGCCAGGCCTCGGCGACGAACTGGGGTTCATCCCGACCGACAACGCCACGCTGCAATCGAAGATCAAGCCGAACATCTTCGTGGTCGGCGACGCCGCGGACCTCCCCGCGTCGAAGGCCGGCTCCGTCACACACTTCGAAGGCGAAGTGCTCGTCGAGAACATG
>DASQFE010000451.1:0-2249 GCA_035633295.1 Ilumatobacteraceae bacterium
GCTTCGCGGGCGACTGCCCGAAGCCTGGAGCGCCATCGCAGCACCCTCCATCACGATCGACCGTGACGAGATCACGATCGTCGTCACCGTCGAGGCTCCCGTCCTCGACGACACCGCCACCGACGCCGATCGCGCCGAAGCGGTGGCCGGACGCGTCTCCGGCTACCGCGAAGACACCCGCGAGCACCGGATGCAGATCGCCCGGGAGATCGAACACCGCTCCGACCGCAAGGTCGCCTGGGGTGTCACCGTTGGCGATCGCACGGCGTTGTTCACCCACCTCGCCGCACCTGTGATGACGCGTCTGCGTCAGCCCGAGCGGATGGTGCTCGACACGCTCGTGGCCGCCAACGTCGCGAGGTCGCGCTCTGATGCGCTCGCGTGGTGTGTACGACTCGTCGGCCAACACAGTGACGAGTGGCTGACCGAACTCCGTGAGGCGATGGAGGCTGTCGACCGGCTGCGAGCCTCCGGGCCCGTCACATCGTGACGCGGCGCTCGAAGACGAACTCGTACTCCAGGTAGTTGTTGAGGTGCTCCTCGCCGGGCAGCGGCGGGGTCAGTTGCGACGACTGCAGCAGCATCCAACCGTCGCGCAGGGCGGCGACACCACTCGAGTACGGCGGCGACGTGTCGGCGAGCGCGGGACCGGCACCGTCAGCGCCGTCGTGGAACGCCCACCCGACGATGCCGGAGTCGAGTGCCGACCCGCTCGCCCACAGGTACAGGATCTGCTGGCGCTGCACCGGCTCGCCTCTGGCGTCACTCACGGGCCGACCAGGGCCGCGCGCCCTTCGAGGCGGGTCAGGTAGTGATCGACGTCGTAGGTGTCGTCGCCGGTGAGGTAGCGCCACAGTCGGGCGCGCTGCACTTGCTCGTTGCGATAGTCGGTGACACTCATCCACGGGTGCCACGTGCGGAAGATCTTCGCAACGCTGTCGGGAAGGACCCGGGCGAAGATGTGATCAGACGGCGGATTCTGGAGGTCTGGGAGGTCGTCGGTGTTCCAGAGGCGAACCTGCGCAACAGTTGGGTTGAGCCGAACTTTGTGCATCCACCGGTGCCCGTCGCCGGGGTTGGGCTGGCCGGCATGCCACAGGCCGTGGTGGAAGACCACAACGGTGCCGGCCGGCCCGGAGAACTGCTGCTCGCCGTTGATGTGCTGGTAGCGATCGAGGCCCGACGACCGAACCCGCCGGAGGTGACTGCCGGGCACGAACCGAGTGCCACCCTCGCCCGGCGCAACGTCGTGCGGATACCAGAACAGCTGCACATCGAAGGTGGGGTCGTCGGAATCGGTGATCGCATCGACGTGGAGCGGTTGTACGTACGTTGCGTGCGGCTGGATGTGATGCGTCCAGTCGTGATCGAAACTCGGGTTGGAGCCTACGAACGACTCGATGATGCCCTGGATCTGCGGGAGTCGCAGGTACTCGCCGATGACCGACGGCGCCGGGTAGCAGTCGTCGAGCAACGTGCCGGTGTGGGGAGGCTTCATCCCGCCGGGAGCGAGCCGCTCGGCCTCGAGCTGTTGCATCTCGACGATGGCACGCTCGTTGATGTCGGCGGGGACGATCGAGTCGAACCGGATGAACCCGTTGGCGACGAACTCCGCCATCTGCCGCGTCGTCAATCGATGATCGGTGCTCATCGCCTCATACTGCCAGCTGTTACATCCGGGGTCAGACCCCAGATGTAACACTCAGTTCGTCTGGGTGCCGACCTTGAGTTCGCGGAAGGGGACACCACGGTCGACGGACGGCTCGCGCGGCAGGCCGAGGACGCGGTCGCCGATGATGTTGCGCTGGATCTCGTCGGTACCGCCGGCAATGCTCGACTGGAAGCTGTTGAGGACGATGCGTTGCAGCTCGGCGCCGGCCTCGTCGTCGGGATCCCAGGCGACGGAGCCGGGACCGGCGAACTCGAGCGCCATCGTGCGCACCTTCCAGGCGATGTTCGACCCGAAGAGCTTGCCGAGCGAGCCACCGGGCCCGGGCGTCTTGCCGGCCTTGAGCTCGTCGCGGGTCTTCATCGCCACGAGCGACTTGCAGGTCTCCATCGACCAGATCTGCATGAGCTGGTCACGCACGACCGGGTTGGTGATCTGGCCGGTCGCCTCGGCTGCCTTGCGCAGCATCTTGAAGTTCGGCTGGTTGATCTTGCCGGCGCCGGCGCCGCCAATGGCGACGCGCTCGTACATGAGCATTGCGGTGGCCAGGTTCCAGCCGTTGTTGAGGTCGCCGACGAGC
>DASQFE010000452.1:0-5489 GCA_035633295.1 Ilumatobacteraceae bacterium
CGAGCACCAAGTACTCCACGGCGGGATCCAGAGCCTTGATCGTCTTCCAAGGAGACTTCACGCCTCCACTATCGCAGAAAGCACTGCCCCTCGCGGACAAGCGCCGTGCTCCGGAGGCCCCGTTGCAGGTCGGGCAACCCAGGCGTTGAGCATTCGTCGGATCCCGCCGAACGTCGCACAGATCGACACGCATAATCCCGAACCCGACCACCGGCTGACCGCTGCATCGCGGCCCAAGCCGAGCACCCGATAATCGCGGCGCAGCGACAGTCTCAGACTCTTCCTGGAACCGGCACTTCTTCGCGGCGGATGTGTCCCATAACGCTCAACAGCCGGCCATGGGGCAGATGACGTCAACGACCGTCCATGTACTCGACCTGGTCGAACTGCGCGTCGGCGCCAGCATCGAGACTCCGCCCCTTCCGGAGCTACCAACATCACCACGTCCTCGCCGTCACAGCAATCACAGCAAGACCATCACCTCCACGACCCCTCCCGTCGACACCAATCCATCCACCGCCGCCTCGAACAACAACCGCTCAATCGCGACCTGACACGCCGCCACCATCCCGACCCACCGAATATCCGAACACCAACACCTCAACTCCAACCCGTACACATATGCACCAAGTTGCTGCACGGCGTTCGGATACTCCCCGGGCCTGTCGTCCGACGCCCGAGTCGGGATGTCTCCGTACCGCGACCCGCCGCTCGGGTACGATGAATTCGTGGCTCGTGACATCGTTCGCCAGTGGTCCGAGGAGGAGTTCTTCGCAGACGCTCTGCCTCCGACCGACGACGATGTCCCCATCGCGCTCGACGGTCGAGTACTCGACTCTCCGGAGAAGGTGATTGCCTACCTCGACGAGATCAATCGTCGGCGAGTCACATCTTCGGCTGATGGCTGAAGCGGAGTTCGAGCCCGCTCGAGCTTTGGAATCCTTGAACCGCCACGGCGTCGAGTACGTGCTCGTCGGCGGGCTGGGCGCTCGGGCGCACGGGGCGACTCGACCGACCAGCGATATCGATCTCGTGCCGAACCGCGACGACGACAATCTTGGACGCTTGGCTGCTGCGCTCCTCGAGTTGAACGCACGACTGCGCGTCGGCGGGATGACCGATGACGAGGCTCGTCAGCTTCCAGTGCAACTCGACGCCGAGACGTTGCGCTCGTTCGGCAGCTCGACCTGGATGACCGATGCTGGGCCGATCGACGTGCTCAGAGACCTCCGCGACCGGCAGGGAGGCGACGTGGCATTCGATGAGCTGATCTCCCGTGGTGTAGATCAGCAGATCGGCGCGGTCGTGGTCCACGTCGCCGCCCTCGACGACATCATCGCTTCGAAGGAACACGCTGACCGCGAGAAGGATCGGGAGGCGCTTCCCGAACTCCGAAACCTCAATCGGGAACGCTGAAGCCGCCTCCCGAGGCGATTCGGGAACGTTCTCGGGATCCCGAATCGCGATTCGGGAGGGTTTTCGGGAGTCGGGAAGACGAGCATTGGGTCAACAACTTCGACCCAGGAGGACTCCATGACCGACGCGAAGCGGAAACCCGGACGACCACGAAAGTGGTCGTCCGACGCCGAGCGGATGGGTGCGGCCCGAGCCGCAGAGCGGGCGAAGCGGTTGGCCGACGAAGAGCGACGGGAGGTGCAGCGTGCTGAGCGAGAGCGGGCGAGCCGTGAGAAGTTCGCCAGTTCTCCGAACTTTGAGCCGGTGCCAGCGCCGGGCGCACCGACGACCGGCAACACCTGGATGGCGGTTCACGCCACGTGCGAAACGAACATTGTGAAGCTGCGGGGCGAACTCCGAGAGCTTGAAGACGAGTACGACGATTCGGTCTACGACCGGTGGATTCTGGAGCACCAGTACCGGATGGCGGTCACACGGATGCAAGAGCATGACCCTGACGGAATCGCGTGGCTGGACGAACAGGTTCGACGCTGGGAGTCGCGCCGGGAGGGCTACCTCGAAGACCGGCGGCGTTTACGCCTGGGTGGTCGCAAGGTGTGGCACCTCGGGAAGTAAGGACCAGGCCTCTAGCCTTTACCTACGGCGAACCGGAGTAAAGGCTAGGAGAAGTGTCAGCGATGCTGATCGCTCGCCCGGTCAGGCCGAGCCGTCCATCCGGCGACCGATGGCGTCGGCGATCTCGCGTCCTCGGCTCTCGGATGCCTTGAGGTAGCGGAGGCTTGCGGCGCTCGACGCGTGGCCCATCATCGCCATCACTTCGCGGAGCGAGGCGCCTGCTGTTGCTGCCTCGGTTCCGGCGAGGTGACGCAGGTCGTGGAACCGAACATGGGGGAGCCCGACCTCGGATCGCGCCTTCGACCAACGCGGAGCGAAGTAGGTGTTGAGCAGCGGACCACCTCGCAGCGACGTGAACACCAACGAGTCGGATTGTGAGTCGTTGACGTACTGCTCGAGGTGCAGAACGAGTCGCAGGGTGATCGCCTCGGGGATCGCGACGGTTCGCACCGCTCGATTCGTCTTCGGCGGGCCGAGTGTCGGGCCCACGCCCCTGATGTCGTTCAGTGCACGCGACACGCGCAGCTCGGACCGGTCGAGGTTGACGTGGTCGACCGAGAGCCCCGCCAACTCCCCGAACCGCAGCCCCGACGCCGCAGCCGTCCACACCAAGCACTCGAACCTCGGATGGATCGCACCCGCCAGAGCTCGCACGTCATCCCACGTCAGCAACGGGCGCTCGATCATCTGCTCGGCTGACGCACCCTTGATCCGCACCGGGTTCTGTCGCAGCAGATCATCCTCGACAGCGGTCGACATGATCGTGCGGAACAGTCGGTAGATCTTCGCGATCGTGTTCTGATGCAGGACACCGCGAGACAACTCACCGTGCCAACCGCGTACGTCGATCGGGCGGATGTCGCACAGGCTCACGCCTGCGAAGGTCGGCGTGATGTGGCGAAGCTGGCCTTCGTAGATCTGCTTCGTTCGCGGTCGGACCGGGCGCTGCTCGATCCACCAGTTGGCGTACTCGCCGAAGGTGATCTTGCCGGCGTCGGGATCGACCCAATCGCCACGCACCATGTCGGCCTCGACGGTCGAGAGCCAACGACGGGCGTCGGTCTTTGCGGCGTAGGTGCGCTCGGCGGCAATCTGTTTGCCGAGGTGCCAGTAGCGGGCTTGGTACCTGCCGCTGGGCAGCTTGCGGATGCTCCCGAATGAACGGGCTCGGACCATGAGGAACTCCTCGTGCTCGGTGCCGAATCTCTAGGCACGTCAAGGCACGAAGGCCCACTGAGGCCGCTCTTCGTTTCACAATTCCCCGCCAGAAACTCTCTGACCAGGGGTTTTGTTGGAGCGGACGACGGGAATCGAACCCGCATCATCAGCTTGGAAGGCTGAGGTTCTAGCCGTTGAACTACGTCCGCAAGAGCCAACACCCTACAGGGAGTGGCGGTCGACGCTCAGCTCAGCAAAGCGGTGAGCGCAGTGACCCAGGCGGCACGGATCCGCTCGGTCGAGCTCGCCAGCAGGCGGGTGTGGATGGTGTACGCGTCGTAGCTCGTGAGCACCAGGACTGCGTCGACGATGAACTCGCGTTCGGGCAACGATTGTTCGGCCAATTCCGCAGCGAAGTGTTCACTGATCTGAACACGGAACTGCTCGGCGATCACAGCGATCTCCTCGTCGATCGAAGGGATCGAGTACGAGCGAATCCGGGCGAGTTGCATGGGGCCGTCGACGTATGCGAGCAGCGCCAGGCGGGAGTCGACCAGCCTGCTGACACGATCCGCCAAGGAACCGACCCCCGGATCCGGAATCGTGCTCAGCGGAGCGGCGTCCCGGAAAGCCTGGTGGATCGTGGTCCGGGCCAGATCGTCGAGATCGTCGAAGTACCGGAATATCGACCGGTGCGAAACGCCGGCTCGCTCGGCGATCTCGGCGGCCCCTGGATGGAGGTCGCCCTCGCGGATCATGTCGAGGAGCGCCGTGATCACTGCCGTACGGTTCCGTGTCCGACGCATCGTGCGCCCGTCGATCGAAGCATCGGTTGCCATGAGCACGGGGCTCTGTGGTGTTTGTGTCATCGTCGTACGCTCGCAGTATGTATCGACCGTCAAACCATGAAGTGATCTGACCGGTGTCGTCAACCTATCCCCTCGGTCAAGCCGATGAGGGCCGCGTACTGCTGCAGCGGGTGCGCAAGCTGATGGACAAAGCAAGCTCCACGTCGAACTCCCACGAGGCCGATGCCTTTGCCCGTAAGGCCGCCGAGCTGGTTGCGCGTCATCGGATCGACCCCGATCGAGTGGCTGACATCGACGATCAGAACGATCTCGCCGTTCGTGAGATTCCGCTCGGACGTGGCGCGTACGTGCGAGCGCGCCTTGCGCTGTTGATGGCTGTGGCCGCCACGCATGACACCCGCGTGGTCTTCGGCACGACGCCGAACGGCACCGTGGCCCATGTTGCCGGCCACGTGAGCGATCTCGATGTGGTGGAGTTGATGTACCACTCGCTCCACGCCCAAGCCGCCGCTCGCGTGGCTTCGCAACGACGGGCGACACCAGCGGCGACGCAGCGGTATCGACGCTCCTTCCTGTTCGGATTCGCCGACCGGATGGGAGTGCTGCTCGCCGACACACGGCGAGACGCCGAGGCAGCGGTCGTGGCCGCAGCGACCGACGGCCGTGCGGCGACCAACCAGTTGGCGATCGTCGATCGGACTCGCCGGGTCGACGAGTTCGCGAAGGAGTCGTTCGGGCGGGTCAGAACTGCTCGGGCGCCGGGGCCAGCACAGGCCAACGGTTGGCGGGCCGGGAGCGCGGCTGCCGACCGGGCCGACGTGGGGCGAGCGCGGCTGACCGGCCGTCGCGCGCTCGGTTCGGGCTGAGCAATGGATGTCGATCGGGCTGCGGTGTACGCGGCCGAACTCGCGGCGTTCGACGGCACCGACCTGGAGGACGTGATCGACTTCCCGAGTCTCGTCCAGCTGATGCGATCGGTCACGACGGGGGAGTGGTGGCCGGGACCGGACGTCGATGTGATCGCGGCGCGTTCTGATGCTGCGTCGTCGAGTACACGGTGTGCGATGTTGGCAGCCGGGGGTCGCATGACGATCCGGCTTGCCGCAACGCAGATGACCGCTGCGACCGCCGCGCATGAGTTGGCTCATGCCCTGGCTGGTCTCGGCGACGGTCACGGCCCGGTGTTCCGAGCGGCGTACCTTGATGTGGTCGCCGTCATCACCAACGTCGACAGCACCGATCGTCGACGCGAACTGCACGTCGACCAGCTGGCCACGGCGTTTGCCGACGTCGGCTTGCGCGGCGGCGACCGCCGATGGCCGCCGCCGCCAGGGTCAACGACCGCGGCAATCGCCCTCTGACCCACCGACGACAATGAGATGGCGGTCAGTAGCATGAGCCGCCAGATCCGGGATGTAGCGCAGCTTGGTTAGCGCGCCTGCTTTGGGAGCAGGAGGCCGGGAGTTCGAATCTCCCCATCCCGACCACATC
>DASQFE010000453.1:0-2042 GCA_035633295.1 Ilumatobacteraceae bacterium
GCGGCTACGCGGAGGCAGTGCCGCGGGATGCACGGAATGGGAGGAATGCCTGGCGCGATGGATTCGCACGCCGGGGTATGAGCGCACCCGCCGCTCGGCGGGGATCGATATGTGGATCACATCAGGGCGATCGTCAATGACGCCGCCGAGCCACAGCGCTGTGGCGTGGCTCGCGGCAGCGCCGGGGCCGGCCCCGAGGATCGCCGCCCAGATCGCGGCCAGCTCGCCGACCGGCCCGGTGAAGGTGGCATACACACCGGGCAGGAGTAGTCGCCAGCGTCCGTTCCCGACGTTCCGGCGAGCCTGGGAGCGGGAGAAGCCCAAGGAAAGCAGCTGGCTCCGGCTGACGATCCC
The DNA here is from genome assembly GCA_035633295.1 of Ilumatobacteraceae bacterium. Lineage (GTDB taxonomy): Bacteria > Actinomycetota > Acidimicrobiia > Acidimicrobiales > Ilumatobacteraceae > Sva-07. Next base: position 355 of record DASQFE010000453.1, read on the forward strand.
TTGCTGCTGTTCGGCGAGGCAGCGCCACGGATTGGCGTCGACGTACATGAGCGCAGCTTGGCCGACGGTATTGGCATTTCGCCGACCCGTGTGTACAACTCGGCTCGGTCCATGCGAATGCCCGGAGTGCGGAACATCGGCTCGCACCCATCGAGCCGATCATCCACAGCGCCGTCGAAGCGGTGGCGGCCGGAGTGGCAATGGTGTACGGCGGACGACTGCGATTGTGGCCTACGGGATTGTGGAACATCCGTTCGCCATGTCGCGCCGATCCTCCACGATCTGGGCTCTCACCGTCAGATGGCGTGGACGCCGAACGGGCCGGTCCCCATCAGGAACCGGCCCGTTCGAGTTCGACGGAGCAAGAGTTACTGCAGGTTCGCCGACACCCACTCCTGCGCGACCTGCGCGGAGTCCTCCTTGTCGACCTGCACCTTGGTCAGCAGCTCGGTGAGCGTCGCGGTGTCCAGCTTGGCCGACACTGCGTTCAGCGCGGCTTCCACCTGCGGGTTCGACTTGGCGGCGTTGATCAGCGGGAGCACGTTCTGTGCGGCGAACAGGTTCTTCGGATCCTCCAGAACCACCAGGTCGTTCGCCGGGATCGACGGGTCGGTGGTGAACAGGTTGCCGGCCTGGATCTGATCGCTGGTCAGCGCGCCCAGGGTCAGCGGGCCGCCGACGTCGAGCGCTTTGAACTCCTTGAACGTCAGGCCGTACTTCTCTTTGAGCCCGGGAACACCGGTCGGCCGGGTCGCCCACTCCGGCGGGCCGCCCAGCACGAACGTGGAGGCGACCGGTGCCAGGTCGGCGATCGACGTGAGGTTGTTCGCGTCGGCAGTGGCCTTGGTGACCACGACGGCGTCCTTGTCCTCGGCCGCCGACTTCGTCAGCACCTTCAGCCCGCTGGGGGTCTTGGCGACCAGTGCGGTGTAGACGTCGTCGGACGAGACGGCGGTGGCGGTCGGATCGAAGTACTGCAACAGCACGCCGCTGTATTCCGGCACCAGGTCGATCGAACCGTCCTGCAGGGCCTTGAGGTAGATGTCGCGACTGCCGATGTTCAGGTTGGTGGAGGCCTCGACGCCCTTGGCCTTGAGCGCAGCGGCGTAAATGTTGGCGATCAGCGCGCTCTCCGGGAAGTTCGCCGAACCGATGACGATCGGACCGGACGCCGACTCCGACCCGGAAGCGCCGGATGAGGCAGCGGCCGAAGCGGTCGAGGAACTGGAGGAGGCAACCGGATCGGACGATCCGCAGGCGGACAGCGTCAATGCTGCGGCGAGCCCGGCGGCGATCAGCACGCTCGCGCGGGTCAGGGTGGAACGGACGGACACGGGTTACTCCTTGGCGAGTGGGTTTGACGGGGTCTGGGCGGGGCCTTCGATCCGACCCGGTCGGGACCGGAGCGGTTCAGGAACGGTTCAAGTGGCGGTTCAGGTGGGGTTCAGCGAGGGGTCAGTGAAGGCAACATCGAAGACGGAACTGGTGGCGCGTCATCGGGCGCCCCCAGCCCGGTTCGCCGGCTCGAGCACGGCAGATCCGCCTTCCATTTCGATCGCTACGACCATGTCGGAGGTGGTGGCCCTGGCACGAACCTTCCGTCCGGTGAGGCCGGGGGAGATGACGAAGTGGCCGATCAGCGCCAGGATGCGGTCGCCGACGATCGCCAGCACGGCGACCAGAATGGA
>DASQFE010000454.1:0-4954 GCA_035633295.1 Ilumatobacteraceae bacterium
CGCTCTGACAAGACGGCTCACCGCCGAGATTGTCGTGCCGGCGATGCTGTCGACCGTGCGGCGGTTACCGTTGGCGTTTCGTGACTTCGGAAACGACCATCCCCCGCCCGGCCGACGAGCCCGAGCGCGCGCCCGAGGTCGTTCCCGCCGCGGACAAGTCATCTTCGGGAGCTCGGGCGTTCTTCGACTGGATCGTCGTCATTGCGGTCGCCCTCCTGGTCGCATTCGTCGTGCGCACGTTCGTGCTCGCCCACTTCGTGGTCGAGGGATCATCGATGTACTCCACCCTGGAGACCGGCGACAGGGTGTTCGTCAACAAGTTGTCGTATCGCCTCCACGATCCCAATCGGGGCGACGTCGTGGTACTCCATCAGATCACCGGAGCATCCGAACGTGACCTGATCAAGCGGGTCATCGCGCTGCCGGGTGAGACCGTCGAGGTTCGCAACTGCGCCATCTTGATCGACGGGCGATTGCTGAACGAGCCGTACCTCGACCCCGAAGTGGTCACACCCACCGATTGCGGCGGCGATTACAGCCTCAATGGCCCCGTGCCGGAGAACCACGTGTTCGTGATGGGCGACAATCGAGGTGGGTCGCAGGATTCACGCGTGATCGGGCCGATCAATGAAGACGACCTGGTCGGTCGAGCGTTCGTCGTGTTCTGGCCCCAGAGCCACTGGCAGTGGCTCTGACCGTCGTACGTTCCGTCAGAGGGTGCCGATTTCGGCGATGAAGGCATCGGTCATCACATCGACGTGATCGCTGTAGACGGCGTCGAGACCCATCCGCAGGGCCGGGCGCAGGTCGTACTCGTGCTGAAGGTCCCATCCGAACGCCACCAGCCCGAAACGGTGAACGAGCGCCACCAGTCCGCCGTTCCAGTCGGTGCGGTGCAGGTTGATCCCGTCGATGTCGTGGCGGGCGAGATACTCGGCGCGTCGTTCCGGACTTCCCTTGATCCGCTCGAGCCGAGTGGTCTGCAGCAGACGCACCGGGATGCGGCGCCCCTCATCGAACACTGCCCGTAGCGCGATGACTCGTTCCAGGCTCGGTTCGCAGAGCCACGTGCGTTCGAGCATGTCGGCATCGATGGCAACGATGGTGTCGACGATACGAATTGCGCTCTCGGGATCCTTGAGATCGAGCGACAGTGCGTAGTGGGTGCCACATGTTCGCAGCAGTTCTTCGAGCGTCGGAATGTGTGATGGAAGCTCATCTCGGCGGAACTCGCTGATCGGACGCTTTCGCAGTCCGCTCCTGACCACCCCGTCATGATCGAGCACCGCAACGCCGTCGGCGGTCAGCCAAACATCGCTCTCGAGGCCCGAAGCGCCGAGCTTCAAACCCAGCGCAAACGCCTCGAGTGTGTTCTCCGGCGCATGTGCACGTGCCCCACGATGGGCAAAGGTGATCGGTGGATCGAGCAGGGAGGGGAGACGCTGTTGCACTCCTGACCATGATGGCAGCCCCATAGACTGCGACGGTGTTCAATCTGCAGGGCAGCGAGATCATCGTGATTTTGTTGATCGCGCTTGTTGTACTCGGCCCCGAGCGCCTTCCCGATGCCGTGCGGCGATTCATGCAGACCTACAACGAACTCAAGAAGATGGGCACCGGGTTCCAGTCGGAGATCAAGAGTGCATTCGACGAGCCGATGCGTGAAATGCGTAACACGGCAAACATGGTTCGCGACGCGGCAGATCCTTCGAAGCTGATGGCCGAAGCCGAGGCCGAGCAGCGGCTCCGCGACGACGCCGCACAGGCGACGCCTCAGGGGGTCATCGACCCGGGCTACGACGTCGTCGCGACACCCGGCTCGCCGCCGCCAGCACCAGAGCCAGCACCATCGCCGTCGCTCGACGCGTTCCCGAAGGGATTCGTACCCACGCCGGCACCCCCGCCGCCTCCGCCACCACCTCCTGGATGGATCGCCGGAAGCGTCAAGCCGCCAGCGGATCTGTCGGTGCCGAGTGAATCGGTCGTACCGTGAGCGCCGATGAGGAGGTCGTCGAGTCCGACTCGATGACACTGACGGAGCATCTCGGCGAACTCCGAGTCCGCATCATCCGCAGCGCGTTGGCCATCTCGATCGGCATGGTGCTGATCATCGCGTTCTACAACCAGGTGCTCGAGTTCCTCGTCCAGCCGTACGTCGACCTGTGCGCACGCAAGCCCGCCGACTTCTGCGACCCCAAGCTCAACACGTTCAGCCCGACCGAGGGCATCTCCACCCGCCTGCGCGTCGGCATGTACGGCGGAATCATCGCCGCGTTGCCGGTCCTGTTGTGGCAGATCTGGCGCTTCACCGTTCCGGCACTCAACGCCAAGGAGAAGAAGTACGCGATTCCGTTCGTACTGTCGTCGGTGGTGCTGTTCTCCGCCGGTGGACTACTCGCCTACCTCTCCGTCGGCCAAGCGCTCGAGTTCCTGATCTCGTGGTCGGGTTCCGACGTCGACCAGATCTTCTCGGTGACGAGCTATGTGACCCTCATCGGTTTGATGATCTTCGCGTTCGGCATCGGATTCCTGTTGCCGGTCTTCGTCGTGGGGCTCATCCTCGTCAATGCCGTGTCGCCGCAACGTCTCCTGAAGAGCTGGCGCATGGCCCTCGTGATCATCGCCGTGATCGCCGCAGTGATCACGCCCTCGGGTGATCCCGTCACGATGGCGCTGCTCGGCGTGCCGATGATGGTGTTGTACTTCCTGGCGATCTTCATCGGATGGCTGGTCGTGCGCCGACGTCCGGTCGAGGAGTGATCGACGCCACACACCGGGCTGACTTCGTCTCCCGGTACTCGTTCCCGATCGATCGGTTCCAGAACGAGGCCTTCGATGCGCTCGATCGTGGCGACCACGTCGTTGTTGCAGTGCCCACCGGAAGCGGCAAGACGGTTGTTGCCGAGTACGGCATCGCCGGAGCTCGTCGCGCCGGCCTGCGAGCGTTCTACACCGCACCCGTCAAGGCACTCTCGAACCAGAAGTTCCGTGACCTCGTCGCCATGTACGGCGACGACGAGGTCGGCCTCCTGACCGGCGACAACTCGATCAACGGCGACGCGCCGATCGTGGTGATGACCACCGAGGTGCTCCGCAACATGATCTACGGGCGATCTCGGCTGCTGCACGACCTCGGCCTCGTCGTCCTCGACGAGGTGCACTTCCTTCAGGACTCCTATCGCGGGCCGGTCTGGGAGGAAGTGATGATCCACCTGCCCCAGCACGTTCGACTCGTGTGTCTGTCGGCAACGGTCAGCAATGTCGACGAGCTCGCCGAATGGATCGCGACCGTACGTGGTCCCACGGCGTCGATTGTCGAGCGCCAACGCCCGGTCCGCCTCGACAACGAGTATCTCGTCGCCGACAAGACGAACGACCGCCTCCGGATGCTTCCGGTCTTCGTCGGCGGACACGTGAATCGCGATGCTGTGCAACTCGACGAGTCGGCCGTCCGCGGACGGTATGGAGGCACGCGCAACGATCGCCGATCGTCTCGTTCCGACCAGGGTTCGGGTCGCAAGGTGCTCGCTCCGCCCGGTCGCGTCGAGACGGTCGAACTTCTCCAGTCGCGGGGGCTGCTCCCTGCGATCTTCTTCATCTTCAGCCGGGCGCAGTGTGATGCTGCGGCCAAGGCGTGTGTCGATGCGGGGCTCGATCTGACCAGTGGCGACGAACGGGCAGCAATCTCGCGAATCATCGATGCGCGCCTCGGCGGCCTCGACGACGCCGACCTGAACGTGCTCGGTTTCGCCCAATTCGTCACCCAGTTGGAGAGCGGGATCGCCGCTCACCACGCCGGCATGGTGCCCCCGATGAAGGAGGTTGTCGAAGCCTGTTTCGTCGAAGGGCTGGTCAAGATCGTCTTCGCTACCGAGACACTCGCCGTCGGGATCAACATGCCGGCGCGAACGGTCGTGATCGAGAAACTCACGAAGTTCACCGGTGAGACCCACGAGCGCCTGACCCCGGGTCAGTACACCCAGTTGACAGGACGCGCCGGACGTCGCGGGATCGACGAGCTGGGCACGGCCGTGGTCCTGTGGTCGCCGTGGGTTCGGTTCGACGAGGTGGCCGAACTCGCCGGGAGCTCGTCGTTCCATCTGCGCTCGGCGTTCCACCCCACCTACAACATGGCAGCCAACCTCATTCGTACGTACAGCAGCGACGAAGCGCACCACCTGCTGAACCTTTCGTTCGCGCAGTACCAGGCCGACCGCGATGTCGTTCGACTCGAGGCACGGCTCGAACGACGACGTGCGGCGCTGGCCGATCTGCGTGGGCAGGCCATGAGCGACTATGGCGACATCGAGGAGTATCGGCGGCTGCGTGATGAGGAGCATGGCCGCGAAGCATCCGGTCGCGACGAGCGACGCCGGGCGATCTCTGACGCCCTCGCCGCGCTGCGACCGGGAGCGGTGGTCCATCTCTCCAAGGGCACCTACCGGGGCGCAGCTGCAGTCGTTGCAACAGCGGACCGCAAGGGCGGATTACGAGCGACCTTGATCACGAAGTCGGCCAAGAGCGTCCATGCGATGGCCGAGGATTTCGACGACGCGCCGATCCCGATCGGCACAGTGGCACTGCCGCCGCACTGTGCACCGAATCGTAAGGAGTACCGCAACGATGTGGCGCGTCGGCTTCGCGGGGTCAAGCTGAAGCCTGCCATCAGCTCGAAGGGGCAACGCCACGTGGGTTCGGGTGCCCGCGCGGATCAGCACCCCGTGGCGAGCGATCCCGATTTGCGGTCCAAGGTGGCCGCCGCCGGCCAGGCCGATCGCATCGCACGCGAGATCGCCGACCTCGAACGGCGTGTCAGCGGGAAGAACCTTTCGTTGGCCAAGGAATTCGACCGGGTGCTCGACGTGCTGACCAAGTACGGCTACATCGATCGTCCCTCGTGGACGCTCACCGATGCGGGCGAGATGCTCGCCAGGACGTTCCACGAGTCCGATCT
>DASQFE010000455.1:0-5622 GCA_035633295.1 Ilumatobacteraceae bacterium
AACTTCGGGATGCGGCCGCGGGTGAACCCGGCCCAGTCGCTCCAGACGAGCAGTTGGCCGTCGCAGTCGGGCCCCGCACCGACCGAGATCGTCGGGATCGAGAGCGCTTCGGTGACCTGGGCGGCGACACCGGACGGCACCATCTCGAGCACGACTGCGAAGGCGCCTGCCTCCTCGACGGCGTGGGCATCGGCCAGCAGCTGCTCGGCTCCGTCACCGCGTCCTTGGATGATGTGGCCGCCGAGGCCGTGCTCACTCTGGGGTGTGAAGCCGATGTGCGCCATCACGGGGATGCCGGCGCGCACGATCCGCTTGATCTGCTTCGCGCTGCGGATCCCGCCTTCGAGCTTGACGGCGTGGGCGCCGGTCTCCTTCATGAAGCGGATCGCGGTGGCGAGCGCCTCGTCGGGGCCGTTCTCGTAGGAGCCGAACGGCATGTCGGCGATCACGAGCGCGCGTTTGGCGCCACGGACCACGGCTGCGGTCAGCGGGATCAACTCGTCGACGGTGACCGGGATGGTGGTGTCGTAGCCGAACACCGTGTTGCCGGCGGAGTCGCCGACGAGCAGGAAGTCGATGCCCGCATCGTCGAAGATCGATGCCGACAGGAAGTCGTAGCTGGTGAGCCCGGTGATCTTGATGCCCTGTTCCTTCGCCCGTTGGAAGTGGCGCGTTCGGACGCGCTTGAGGGCGGGGTCGGCTTCACCTGCGCCGTAGGGCCGCTGTTCGTCGGTCACGCGCCCACCGTAGGTCGCACCCGAGCGTCGACCAAACGTCTCAGAGTGCTTGCCACGGGACCGGTGGAAGTTCCTGGATTGCGCCCAGTAGGTGGCTGACCCACACCTGTTGCAGTTCGTCGAGGTACTCGGAGTCCGCTTCGATGCGGTGCTCCTCGAACGTGAGCGAGCCGTTGCGATACAGGGCGAGGTCGTACGGGGGGCCGACCGACAGGTTGGCGCGCGCGGTGCTGAGCATCGAGCCGAGCGCGACCTTGGTCGCCACGTCGATATCGGCGCGCACCCGCACGGCGAATTCCAGCCAGAACTTGCCGTACTTCGTTTCGCCGATCTGCAGGAACGGCTTGGAGTTCGATGCCTTGATGTAGTTCCCCTCCGGGTACACGAGGAAGATGTCGGCCCGGGCCCCGTGGATCTGGCCACCCAGAATGAAGGTCGCGGTGCCGGTGGCTCCCGACGCGGCCAGACCGTCGCGATGGCTGGCCACCACCTCGCGGCTGATTCGCCCGACGTAGAGCGCGGCTTCGAAGAGGCGGGTCACTGTCGCCAGCGATTCGTGAGTACCCGGGGTCGTGAGATCGCGGTCGATGCGGTCGAGCACCTCCTGGGTCGTCGCAAGGTTCCCGGCCGCCTGGATCACGAATGCCCGATCGCTCGATGGCTTGATCACATGCAGCTTGCGGTACGTGCTGATGTTGTCGACGCCGGCGTTCGTGCGCGTGTCGGACAGGAACACCAGCCCTTCGTCGAGTCGGAGTGCGAGGCAGTAGGTCATGGCGTGTTTCCAGTCAGATGCGGTTGGCGGCGCGGGCGGCGTCTTCGGCTGCGGTGAGTTGGCCCTCGACGATCTTCAGGCCGTTGCGCCAGAAATTCGGATCGGTGAGATCGCAGTCGACGATGCGGGCGAGGTCCTCTGGCGACTTCGAGCCGCCGGCGCGCAGCAGGTCGAGGTAGGCGGGCACGAAGGCGTCGCCTTCCTCCTGGTAGCGGGCGTACACCGACAGCGCGAGCAACTGGCCGTAGGCGTAGGCGTACACGTAGCCGGGCGAACCCATGAAGTGTGGCACGTAACTCCACCAGCTCCGATAGCCCTCGGTGACTTCGACCGAGTTGCCGAGCATCGCTTGCTGGCTGTGGGCCCACAGGTCGCCGAAGCGTTCGACGCTCAGCTCGCCCTCGTCACGGCGAGCGGTGTGGCAGGCGTGCTCGAACCGGTTCATCGCGATCTGCCGGAAGACGGTGGCGATCGAGTCCTCGAGCGTTGTGGCGAGGAGTGCGAATCGTTCGTTGGGATCCTCGATCATCGACAGGAGCCGGTTACTTGTGACCGTCTCGCCGAACACCGATGCGGTCTCGGCGACGGTCAACGGTACGTTCTGGTGGAAGATGCCCTGCTCGCGGGCCAGGTAGAAGTGCACGCCGTGGCCGAGTTCGTGGGCGAGGGTGGCGACGTCGCGAGACTTCGACGTCCAGTTGAGCAGTACGTACGGATGGTGGCTGGGCGACACGCCGGCGGCGAATGCTCCGCCACGCTTGCCGGGCCTCAGTGGTGCGTCGATCCACGATTCGTCGATGAAGCGGTCGACGATGCTCGCCAGCTCGGGTGAGAACGATGCGTAGGCGTCGCGTACGATCTGTGTGCCTTCGCTCCAACCGATCTCACGATCGGCGGTCGCCACGGAGGCCATCCGGTCGTAGTCGGCGAGCCGATCGATCCCGAGCACCTTGGCCTTCAGCGTGTACCAGCGTTGGGCGATCGAGTAGTTGTCGACGACCGCGTCCACGAGTGCCTGGACCGACTCGTCGGAGGCTTCGTTGGCGAGGTTGCGTGACGAAACCCACGAGTCGTAGTGCCGTAGCCGGTCGTCGACCGACTTGTCGAGCAGGAGGGTGTTGAACACATAGGCGCGAGTTCGCAGGCCCGGTTCGAGGCCGGCCGTGATGCCCGATGCCACTTGTTGGCGTACTGATCGGTCGGGGTGTTGGAGCATCGAGGCTGCTTGCATCAGGGGGAGTCCGGATCCACCGAGTTCGGTGGGCAGGTCGACCGTGATTGCCGACGACAGCTCATCGAACAGTCGGACCCACGCGGAAAATCCGGTCTGGCTCTTCTCGGCGACGATGGTCTCCTCGGCCTCGGTCAAGAGGTGCGGCCGGGCGAGTCGCAGGTTCTCGAGATGATGGCGGCAGAAAGCGAGCCCGGGGTCGATGAGCACCGAGGCCGCGTGGTCGTCGTCGGCTGCTGCCCACTCGAGATCGAAGAAGATGAGTTTGGTGCCGATCGCCGTCGAACGTTCCTGGGCCGCCGCCATTGCTGCGCCCCGTGCCGGATCGTCGGTCGCAGTGGTGAACGCGAGCATCGCGTGGTAGCTGGCCCGCGACATGAGGTCTTGGAGGTCGGCGAGCGTGTGCATCGCAGCCGCGAGGTCGGTGGCATCGAGCTCGCCGACTCGCCCCCGCAGTGCGGTGAGGCTGTCGGCGAGTGCATCGGCCCGGTCGAAGAGATCCGAGGGTGAAGCGCCCTCGGGCAGGATCGTGTCGATGTCCCACGCCACCTCGGCGGCGGTGAGATCAGCGGTCGTGTCGGCGTCGATCGTGCTCATTCGCAGAGTCTGCCGTGGAATCGATGTAACGATTGGGGTCAGACACGATTCGTTACACGGGGTCCGAGTGGGGAGCGAGGACCTCGTCGGCGACCACGTGCATGTCGGGCCACAGGATGCGGATCAGCGCGATGGCGACGCCAACAGCGACGAGCTGCGAAGCGATGAACGCCGGGGCGCTCGCCGGTTCGATGCCGGCGAAGGTGTCGGAGAACATGCGGGCAACGGTCACCGCCGGATTGGCGAAGCTGGTCGATGACGTGAAGTAGTAGGCCGCAGCGATGTAGCCGCCGACAGCGAATGCCACGGTGGAGGCACGGCCGGAACGCACGACGCCGAAGATCACGAGCAGCAGACCGAGCGTTGCGACGCCTTCGGCGAACACGAGGTTGATCGCCGAGCGGTCCTTTGTCGACCAGTTGACGGCGTCGAGGTCGAACATGAGGTTCGCGATCATCACGCCGGCAATCGCTCCGGCGACCTGAGCAACGATGTACCAGGCGGCTGTGGGTGTGTCGATGCCGCCGAATGCTCGGTCGGTGATGGTGACCGCAGGGTTGAAGTGGGCCCCCGACACGGCCCCGAATGCCAGGATCAATGCGACGAGCGCTCCTGCGGTGGCGAACGCATTCTGCAGCAGCTGCAGGCCGACGTCGTCGGTGAGACTCTCCGCCATGATCCCCGATCCGACGACCGCCGCAAGGAGGAACGCCGTGCCGACGAACTCTCCGGTCAGGCGACGGATGTCCGGCCGCCAGGTCGGCGTGGAGGTCGGCCCAGAGGTCGACTTGGAGTCGGTGTTCACGGCGTCTCGATCGACAGGCTGGCCATGAGCTGTTCGACTCGCTCGCGGATCTCGTCGCGGACCGTTCGGACGAACTCGACTGGTCGGCCCGCCGGATCGGTCAACTCCCAATCTTCGTATCGCTTGCCCGGGTACACCGGGCACACGTCGCCACACCCCATGGTCACGACCACGTCGGCGGTTCGGGCGTCGTCGTCGGTCCACCGCTGGGGCTGTTCGCCGGAGATGTCGATGCCGACCTCACCCATCGCGGCGATCGCCGCCGGGTTGACCTGATCGGCCGGCTCGGAGCCGCCCGAGAACACCTGCACCCGATCGCCGGCGAGATGGCGAAGCCAGCCCGCGGCCATCTGCGAGCGGCCGGCGTTGTGGACGCAGAGGAACAGGACGGCGGGGCGGTCGTTCATGGTGTGGATCCTGACTGTTGGGGAGTTCGGTCTGTATGGGAGGAGAGCACGGCGGCGAGTTCGTCGAGGCGTTCGTGGCGGAGACGGAACCAGGCCCACTTGCCGCGCTGCTCGCGTTCGAGCACCCCGGCGTTGACGAGCAGGGTGAGATGGTGGCTGACTGTCGGCTGGCTGCGGTCGAGCGAGTCCGGGAGGTCGCACGCACAGACTTCACCGGTCGGCGAGGTGGCGATGATCGACACCAGTCGTAAGCGCACGGGATCGGCGAGCACCTTGAGCGCGGCGGCCAGTTCGGTGGCCTGGGCGTCGGTGAGGGCGTCACCCGCCACTGATCCGCAACAGGACACGAGCGCTGGCCGTGCGTCGGATTTCATATTGACGTCCATGGAAATGAGACGATAACGTATCGAGCGTCATCAATACAACAATCTCGTTCACCGACCAACAAAGGAACGGACCATGCGCCTCCAACTCGCTTTGAACGTCACCGACCTCGCTGCCGCGATCGACTTCTACACGAAAATGTTCGACACGCCGCCGGCCAAGATCCGTGAGGGGTATGCCAACTTCGCAATCGAGAACCCACCGCTCAAGCTCGTGCTGTTCGAAGGTGGTGGATCCGATGGATCGATCAACCACCTCGGCGTCGAGGTCGAGACTGCCGACGAGGTGACCGATGCCGAACGCCGGCTCTCGTCGGCCGGGCTCGCCACGACGGGAGTCGACGAGACGATCTGCTGCTTCGCCGAGAAGGCCGAGACCTGGGTGCACGCTCCCGACGGCAACCGGTGGGAGTGGTACGTCAAGACTGCCGACGCCGAACAGATCGAGAAAGTCGTGATCGGGTCGCACGCGACGACACCGACGACCTGCTGCCCCTGAACGCGGGGAGCTGTCAGCGGAGTCGGAGGCCGGGGTCGCCGGTGGTGACGGTGCCGACGTGGGCCGCGGTATGACCGGTGGCGGCCAGTTCGGCGAGTACGCCGGCGGTTTCCGACGGGTCGACGCCGAAGAGGAGCCCACCCGAGGTCTGGGCATCGGCGACCAGCAACTGCTGAACCTCGTCGAAG
>DASQFE010000456.1:0-2628 GCA_035633295.1 Ilumatobacteraceae bacterium
GGAGCGACGATCCAGGCGCCGAGCGCTACCGCCAGGACGGTTCCGATCACGCCGGCGACCTGGTGGCCGCGTGGCTGCTTGCGCAACGCCGAGCGGGCTCCGAGAATCACGAGCGCGCCTCCACCGAGCACAGCCGAGATCGACAGCATCGCTCCGATGGATGGGAGGTTCTCCAACACCTGCGGGATGAGTCCGATCCCCGCTGCGAGGAGCACCGTGCCGACGGACACCAACAGGACCCCGCTCGTCGCTGTACTCAGCCGAACCCGATGTGATGCCGCGACGAAGCCGGCGCCGACGCAGAGGTAGGCGGCCTGGAACAGCGAGAACGCCTGTAGGAAGATCAGCTGCACAACGATCCAGCCGATCAACGCGACACCGACCAGCAGTGACAGCTCGTCGGTTCTCGCATGTCCGGTCCATGCCCACCACGCCAACACCGTCAGCGGGATCGCCACGATGGCGGCGAGCGCGAATCCGGCGAGCACCAGGCTCTCGAACGGCAGCCGACCGTTGAGCGTGTCGCCGAAGTCGATGTCGCCGGTGATCAGCCCGACCGCGCCGCCCCATGCAGCAACTGCGTTGAGCGCGGCGAACATCGCGAGCGCACGTCGTCGCGTCGGCGGACCGTCGGGTACAGCCCTCATGACACACAGCGTGCGCCATCAGGATCAGACCCCGCCAGGGTCGGAAGTCTCCTGGGTCGAATCGTTGTCGAGCCCTGCGACACGAGCTGACTCACCAGCTCCTGAACGCCGTCGGTACGATCAAGTCGTAATCGGGTGCCCCAGACGGGCACTTCGGTGACGGGCCAACCCTCGATTTGCCCGCACGTTCTGGGACACCCGCCCCTTCGCCGTTGCGCGCACGGAACCGTCGATCTGTCGCGTGCGACGCGGCCAGCCCATCGCCCGCCGACGCGCGTCCGAACGGGTATTTTCTAAGCGGCTGCTCAGACATGGAGGACTCCCGGAACTGCAGCCGCTAGTCGCGTAACGGATCGGAACAGCGCGGAGTACGGTTCCGTGGGTGAGCGTGGGTCCTGACTTGGCATGTCACGAGTCGGTTCGCGACCCCGCCGGGTACTTCGGCGACTTCCGCGACGGCGGGGCGATCCAGTGGAGCGACGCCCAACGGGGTTGGGCGGTGATCGGCCACACCGCGGTCGCCGGGGCGTTCCGCGAGACCGCGACGCTCTCGGCCGACCGCGTCGGCGCGCTCGAACGCATCGCTGCTCAGCGGCCTGAAGGGTTTGGCGCCGTGGTCGACCTACTGCGCGGTTGGATGATCTTCCGCGATCCGCCCGCCCACACTCGCCTACGCGAGCCGGTGCGCGCGGCGTTTGCTCCACGACGTGTTGCTGACCTGGAGTTAGTCGTCTCGTCGATCGTCGAAGAGGTGCTCGACACACTGGCGGCGTCGAGTGGCACAGTCGATCTGTCGGTCGGGTTCGCGCGCCCGATCCCCGCTTTGGTCATAGCCGCGCTTCTCGGTGTCGAGGCCGACGAGCGGCATCGGTTCCAGGCCTGGTCGGATGAACTTGCCGCGATTGTCTTCTCCACCAATGCGGGTTCGGTAGCAACCGACACGACGGTGCACGCGGCCGAGGAGTTCACGAAGTTCTTCGGTGATCTCGTGGCCCGCGAGCGAGACTCCCCGACGGGAGGCATCATCACAGCCATCGCCCAGATAGACGACAGCGACCTGGGCGACGCCGAGCTCGTGGGGCTCTGCACGCTGCTGCTGTTCGCGGGACATGAGACGACGACCACCTTGCTAGGCAACGCCATCGCCGTCCTCTGTGAGTCACCCGACGTGTGCGAGCGGCTGCGAGGCGATCCCGCCTTGTGGCCGTCCGCGGTCGAGGAGTTCATGCGTATGCAGGGCCCGGCTCGCACGATGGTGCGGAAGGTCGCTATCGATCACGAGCGCGAAGGAGTGCAGTTGCGCGCCCGCGACAACGTGTTCTTGTCGATTGCGGCCGCAAATCACGACCCAGCTGTGTTCGCCGAGCCCCAGGTCTTGGACCTTGCCCGCGATCCCAATCCGCACTTGGGTTTCGGCTGGGGTCTCCACCACTGTCTCGGAGCCAGCTTGGCCCGGATGGAGGCGCGGATCGCGTTGGCGCGGTTGGTCGAGCGGTTCGGTCGACTCGAGGCCGACGGGGCGATTCCACCGCTGCGCGGAAACCTGATGGGGTTCGGACAAAGGCCACTGCTCGTACACCTACGGGATTAGCACCCGATGCGCAGACTGCTAGGCCGCCGATAGCTGACCGTGCCGTGATCGCCGACCAGATCCGGCGCTGCTGCGTCGAGTACCACAGATCGGCGGCTGATCGCCCGCGGCGCACCTCGTTCGTCGGGCGACAGTGACATCAGCGGTGCTTGGCCTCGATCTCCTCTGCGATGAACAGCCATGCCCGAGCACTCCCCGTTAATCGCTCCCGAGGTTCGCCTGCACCGATTCGGCGATCTGCTCGGAGGTCGCGAGCAAAGAACGGTGTCCCAGAACGCGCGGCGAGACAGACGGGAGCGCGTAGCACCAAACGCCGGCTACGGGTCAGCGCTGTCCGACGCCACGAGATGCGCGACCGCACAGTCGCGCGTCGGATTCAAGCTGGTGTTG
>DASQFE010000457.1:0-2624 GCA_035633295.1 Ilumatobacteraceae bacterium
TCGCTCATCCCACGCGCACTCAACGCGATGATCCTGCTCTTTTCCGCCGACAACAACTTCGGATATCGGCCGCTATTCGCGTTCCCTGGCATCACAACCTCCACGATCAGAATGAACCATCAGCTCACCCCGACCGTTGCACTGACCACCTGAATACAAGCCCCATATCGGCACGCATAATCACTGTGACGTCGCCTCCGATGGTGACCGAGTTCAATCCAAGCCGGTCGGAGGCTCGCCGTAGGTGTCAGTGGCGATGGAGCCACTCGATCATGTCGTCGGGAGCGAGCGCGGCGGCCCGGCTCCGGTAGGCGGCCATGTCGTCGGCGGTGAGTACCTCGCTGGCTGATCCGGAGTGCCCTCGACGGAAGAAGCGACTGCGATCCTTGAGCACACCCGCTGGGTCGGGAGCCAGCAGGTCGCTGCGGGCCTTCATCTCGGTGAAGGTGGCGGCCGACGCGAGATGGTCGATCAGGTCCGGTTCGATGTCGATGTCGAGTGCGACAGCGAGTCGTTTCATCTCGGCGGGAAGATCTGCAATGAGGTCGTCGTAGTGCACGAGCTCGATGTTGGGTTGGTGCCTGCGAGTCCAGGCGTCGGTGAGATGTGAGAACACCCCGGGGAGCGAGTCGAGCTGCTGGCGGGGGTCGCCGTCCCAGGCGATCCACTGACGCAACCATGTGGGCAGATCATCCCGCACGGGTTCACGAACTGGACCGCCGGTGAGTTCGCTGATGCGCATTCTGTCCAGATTGTCGCCCTGGTGGTAGAGCGAGACGGCCATGTCGAGTGGATGGCGAGCGACCACGATGAACGTCGCTCGGTCGTCGAGTGGGAGCCCGTCGAGCGGAGTGTGCGTCTTGATGAACCGCCGATGAGTCTGGCGTTCAAGTTGACGGTAGACGTCGTCTCGGCGGGTCCCGAGCCAGTCGAGCCACGGAGACAGGTCGGCAAGTGGGCGAGGAAGCTCACGTGTGCGGAACACCAGCAAGGAACAGATCATCTGCATCCCATGTGGTTCCACTCTTGGACCGGGTGCTGATGACGACGTCGTTCGGACGGAACTCGAACTCGAGCCAGCGGCCACTGTCCTCGTCGGGCGACCGGTATCGGACAGGCGCAGGATTCACCGATGAGACTGTACGAACTTCGTTCCCGGACCGCTGATGTTCAGAATGTTGCGCGCCAATCGATCCAGTTGCCGTGCGGATGCACGAAGCCGAGCAGGTGCCTGGCCTCAATGCCGCCTTCGAAGACGACGGCAACGAGGACCTCGGCGCCGCCTCGATCGCCGGTGGCGAGGTCGTCGAAGGTGTCGAGGGCGAGACGCGTGTCGGCGCAGAGCCAGACGATGCGCCGACGCTGCGACTCGTCGCGCAGGAGATCGAGAAACTGTGCTCGTTCTTCGATCGAGAAGTATGAAAACGCCCACGTGGTCATCACCAATGCGGTCGCTGCGGGAGGCAGCTCCGTGAGGACATGTGGCAGTACGTCGTTGGCTCGACCGGCGACCATCGGCACCGGATCCTGCTGGGCGAGTCGAATCGATGCCTGAACGCGTTCGACTCTGCCGGTGTCGGGCCAGACGCACGCAAGCAGCCATTGGGCGTCGGCCGGGTCGGACAGGTCGATCGGCGACCGATCGATTCCCACTCGGCCGGCGAATGTCGGTAACCGTTCCGCGATCGGTGGATTGCCTCCTGTCACCTCGCATGCGACTCGCACCGTCGAATCGTCCGGTCCGGTGACACCGTGGTCTCCGTAGTCCAAGCGGTAACGGTCGCAGTGGAGGTTGATTCCGGCACTGGCGCCGACGTCGATCAGGTAGTACGGGCCCGCAACGTGTGCCGTCGCCCACGTGAGCGCAGGCCCGATGATCGCACTTCGGCCACAATCGTTGGTTTGCACGCGCCTCGTTTCGAGCAGGGCGAGGAGATTGGTGCGTTCAGTGCGGCAGAGTCCGCAAAACAGTGGTCCGGGATCGGTTTCGGATCGTCCCGCGTAGACGTCGGCGAGCGGGTGATCGAAACCATCGAGCAGTAGGTAGTGGACCGCGGCCAGCGCAGCGGGGGGAAGGTGCGCGGCCGGAGGTGCCTCGCTCAAGATCTCGAGTACCTCACGGTCCGCGGCCACAGCGTCCGCGATACGTCCGTAGATTCGCGAGTCGCCCCGGAACTGATCCGCGTACCAGCGCCACAGGCCAGCGAGATCGTCGACGGCATCGCCCACTCGTGGAAGCGTAGTCACGACCCTATTCTGAACGCTGAGGTAGGTGCCCTCCTCCACGGCGCGAGTCGACGATTCGTACCAGCTCGGCGATCACGAATGCCTCGATGCTGAAGTGGCCGTGTCCGTCGAGGAGGACCAGTTCGGCGCCCGGGATCATGTTGGCGGTGTGCCGCGCGTGGATGGGGTCAACCATCCCGTCCTCTGTCCCGTGCAGCACCACCACGGGACATCGCACCCGGTCGACGTCGAAATCGGTCCAGCCTCCACTGTCAGCAATCCGATCGTCGGCGTATCCCTCAAGCCCGAACGTGAACATCTGGTCGAAGCCGGCCATCGCCGAAGTCATCCACGAACGGTCGGCGAAGAGGCGACGGTCAGAGTCGGCGAGTGCGGCG
>DASQFE010000458.1:0-3022 GCA_035633295.1 Ilumatobacteraceae bacterium
GCCGACAGCACGATCACGTTCTTGATCCTCGCCGGCGCGGTCGTGCTGTTCGTGTCCAACCGGGTGCCCGTCGCGCTCGTGGCCATCGGCGTCTCGTTGTCGTTGTGGGCCACCGGCATCCTCTCGCTGGACCAAGCCCTCACAGGGTTCGGCGATCCGACCGTGTTGTTCATCGCCGCCACGTTCGTCGTGGCCGAGTCACTCGACGCGACCGGGGTCACCGCATGGATCGGCCAACAACTCCTCGAGCGCGCCGGGACGCAACGCTCCAGGGTGTTGGCGATCGTGATGGTCGTGTGCGCGCTCATCACCGCGTTGATCACCCCGAACGCCTCGGTCGCCGCGCTCATCCCCGTCGTGGTGATCATCGCCATCCGCTTGCGTCAACCCTCGTCGCAATTCCTGATGCCGTTGGCGTTCGGTGCGCACGCCGGCGCGCTCCTCGCGCTCACCGGTAGCCCGGTCAACGTCTTGATCTCCGAGGCAGGAGACGACGCCGGTGTTGGCAGCTTCGGGTTCTTCGAGTTCGCGCTCGCCGGAATCCCCCTGCTCATCGGCACCGTCGCCATCACGGTGTTTCTCGGAGCCAGGGTCCTCCCGCGCCGAAACGCAAAGGTCATGCCACCCGACTTCAGCAACCTCGCCGCCACACTCGTGCGTGACTACGACCTCGACACCGACGTCGACATCTACAGCCGGGCCCAGGGAGTTGCCGAGGTCGTCATCCCACCCCGATCAGGTGTCATCGGCCAGACCGCCTTCCCGGGAATGGTCACCGAATCCGGAGACCTGGTGGTGATCGCCATCCAACGCACCGGCGAGCAACTCGGCCCCGGAGAAGTCACGCTCGCCGCCGGCGACTCGCTCCTGCTGCGAGGAACCTGGGCAGCACTGTCAACCCACCTCGACGACGACGAGGTTCTCACGGTCAACGACCCCGACGCCGTGCGCCGCCAGGTCGTGCCACTCGGCATCGGCGCCAAAGAGGCACTCGGTGTGCTCGCCGGCATGGTCATGCTGCTCGCGACCGGCGCCGTCCCGCCCGCAGTCGCGGCCCTGCTCGCCGCCGGTCTGCTCATCATGTTGCGGGTCGTCAGCATCGACCACGCCTACCGGGCCATCTCGTGGACCACCGTCATCCTCGTCGCCGGCATGATCCCGTTGTCCACCGCAATGCAAACCACCGGAGCCGCCAGACAGCTCGCCGACGCACTCATCCGAATCGTCGGCGACGCAGGCCCCTACGCCCTGCTGCTGGGGCTCTTCGTGCTGGTCGCGGTGCTCGGCCAACTCATCTCGAACACCGCCACCGCGCTCATCGTGATCCCCATCGCAGTGACCTCCGCAGTCGAACTCGACATCTCCGCGCGACCGGTGCTGATGGCCGTCAACGTCGCCGCAGCAGCAGCTCTGCTCACCCCCGTCGCGACGCCGGCCAACCTCATGGTCATGGAGCCCGGCGGATACCGATTCGGTGACTACTGGAAACTCGGCCTCCCCCTCATGGCCTGGTACGCAGTGATCGCAATCCTCCTCGTCCCCCAGATCTGGCAGTTCTGACCCACCCCACGAAAAGCAACCACGGACATGTGTCGTCGGACGACTCTGACTCCGATGAGGTCGCACCTGGCTTGGGCCGAACGTCGCACATAATGGGAGCGCAATCATCCGCTTACTCACAAGGACCCCGCCGATGGCAACAGATCATCTTCGCCCAGATCGCCGACGTCGACTGCCGCGGTGGGCGACGGCTGCGCTGACGGTCTCACTCGTTGCGTGCTCGTCGAGTGACGACGACATCGCCGGCCGCTGCGACGCGATCACCGAGTCCATCGTGGCCGAAGCGGGAGGCTGGTCACTCGTCGACGTCAACTACTTCACCGAAGCCGACGTCTGCATCTACGTTCTCGACAGTGGTGAGCTCAGTGTCCGGTTCCGCGACGGTGATGGCGCCACGGAACTGTCGACAGGCTGGTTGAGCCTCAACGACACTGTGACGAGCACCAAAGCTGAAGGTTCCGCCGTGGTCGAGCTGGGAATCGGCGACGAGAGCTATCTCATCAATGACACCACCGCCGGCGCACAGACCTCCGACGGGACGGTGGTGGTCTCAGTCCAGAACGGAGCAGCCCGGCTCGACCAAGCATCCGCGACGACACTGTTGACAGCTGCGGTCGAAGCGCTCGGCTGACTTCAAGCTGCGCGTAGAGCGGGATCACACGTCACCATCTGACGTCATCCGAGAAGCGCTCCGCCGATACCTGCAACCGAGAGGGCTGGGAGGTGAGGCAGCCGCTTCGGGGAGATGTCAGACTCGATCGATGCTCAGACTCGCAACGGTCGTTCTCGGTGCCGACGACGTCGGACGCGCCGTTCGTTTCTGGTCCAACGCGCTCGGCTATGAGGTCGTCACATTCCCCGATTCCGGTGACGACTTCACGATTCTGGTCCCTCCTGACCGCAGCGGCACACGGATCGCCCTGCACCGATCAGCCACGCCGGTCCAAGAGCGCCCACGAGTCCATCTGGATCTGATCGTCGACAGCCCAGTTGAGCAGTTATCGGAAACCGACAGGCTCGTCGGGCTCGGCGCAACGCGCGTCCAGTGGGACTACCCGACCGACACCGACTTCGTGGTCCTGGCCGACAGCGAAGGCAACCGGTTCTGCATCGTCGATGCGAGCCACGGCTGAGTGCCATCGCTCACGTCGGCTCGACCCGCTCAACCGTGTCGACCCGGCTGATGCTGCGATCGAACGAGGCGACCCGACCAACTCCAGTGGTCTCTGCGCACGCCACCAGATAGGCCTCGGCGAAGTCGAGACGATCCACCTCGTAGACCTCAACAGCACGCAGCAGCAACGACGGATCCACGCAGATGACCGACTCGAAAGCGATCAAGGCACGCACCGCCTCGGCAACAACGCCGGGGGGCACCTCGTAGAACGATTCCAACACGTAGACCGTCTCCGCGACGACCAGATCGGTCAGCAACACGTCGCGTTCCTCGGCCAGGAGGCGC
>DASQFE010000459.1:0-11967 GCA_035633295.1 Ilumatobacteraceae bacterium
TACCCTCAGAACGATGGAGTTCCGGCGCATCGAGAATCTGCCCCCGTACGTCTTTTCAATCATCAACGGCCTGAAGATCGAGGCACGTCGAGCGGGTGCCGACGTTGTCGACCTCGGATTCGGCAACCCCGACATCCCGTCGCCGCAGATTGCCGTCGACAAGCTCGCCAAGGCCGCCCAGAACCCCAAGAACCACCGATACTCCCTCAGCCGTGGCCTGCCGAAGCTTCGCGAGGCGATCGCCGGCTATTACAAGGACAAGTGGGACGTCGACCTCGACACCGAGTTGGAGATCACCAACACGATTGGTTCGAAAGAGGGTTTCAGCCACCTCATGTGGGTGCTGCTCGACCGTGGTGACGCCGCCATCGTGCCCAGCCCGAGCTACCCGATCCACATCTACGGTCCGCTGTTCGCAGGCGCCGATCTGCGCCAGGTGCCGATGAGGTTCCTCGCCGACCCCACCCAACGCGAGCACTTCGCCGACGACTTCATGGACAGCCTGCAGACCGCCTGGGATGTCGGCTGGCCCAAGCCCCGTGTGCTCGTGATCTCGTTTCCGCACAACCCCACGGGGGCCACGGTCGATCTTGCCTTCATGCAGCGTGTCGTCGACTTCTGCCGCGAGCACGAGATGATCGTCGTGCACGACTTCGCCTACGCCGACGTCGGGTTCGACGGCTATCAGCCCCCGAGCATCCTGCAGGCCGAAGGCGCGAAGGAGTGTGCGGTCGAGCTGTACTCGATGACGAAGAGCTTCTCGATGGCCGGGTGGCGCTGCGCGTTTCTCGTCGGCAATGCCGAGGTGGTGCAGGCGCTCGTGAAGCTCAAGAGCTACCTCGACTACGGCATGTTCCAACCGGTTCAAATCGCGGCCACGGTCACGCTCAACGAGGCGCCCGACATTCCCAACGAGATACGCGCCATCTACGAGTCCCGCTGCGACACGCTGATCGAAGGCCTCGGGCGCATCGGATGGGACATCCCCAAGCCGGGTGGCTCGATGTTCGTCTGGGCTCCGATCCCCGAGCCGTACGCCGAGATGGACTCCGTCGAGTTCTGCTCACTGATCGTTCGCGACGCCGACGTCGCGCTGTCACCCGGCGTCGGCTTCGGGCCCGGCGGCGAAGGATTCGTCCGCTTCGCGCTGATCGAGAACGAAAAGCGCATCCAGCAGGCCATCCGCAACCTCAAGCGCGGCCTTCCCAAACTCGGCTGATCTTGCATCAGGGGTCAGACACCACAACAGGGGTCAGACACCACAACAGGGGTCAGACCCCTTTTGTGACAAGTAACACGATGGTCACGGGGTGGTCACCGACCGGTGATCGGCGCTCCCTACCGTGGCGCCCGTGATCACCGTCGTTGTCAGGGTTTGGATGCCCGATCGCCCTGGGGCACTTGGTCAGGTCGCCAGTCGAGTTGGCGCCGTTCGCGGCGATGTGCTCGCCATCGAGATTCTCGAGCAGGGCGGCGGACGTGCGATCGACGAATTGACCGTGTCGCTGCCCGACGACGACCTCATTTCACTGCTGACCGCCGAGGTCGGCGCTGTCGACGGTGTGTCGGTCGAGAGCATCCGCATCGTCGACCCGGATCGAACCGACGCGAGCCTGTCGGCACTCGCCCTCGGTGCAGCCATCGCCGAGTGCTCGCCGCCCGAGCGACTCGGCGTGATGATCGGTGGAATCCAACGGTTCTCCGAGACCGACTGGGTCGTCGTGCTGCAATCGGACGAGCTGGTTGCGCAACTCGGCGCAGCGCCGGATCTCGGCTGGCTGACGGCCTTTCTCGCCGGGAGCGAACACCTCGACGGTCTCGACGACTCGGCGCCGAGCGATCTGCTCTGGGCCACCATGGCAACTTCAGGGCTCACCGTTGCCGCCGGCCGGTCGGGAAACCCGATCCACGAACGTGAGCGGATCCGATTCTCCCTGCTCGTCCGCCTCGCCGACGCCCTGATCGGTCATTTTTCGGGTCGGTTGGGGTCAGTGGGTGGCCCAGTTGCGTGAGCGCTCGACGGCGCGCAGCCACTGGACGTGGAGTGCATCGGCGACTGTGCGGTCGGCGGTCGGTGTGAACTCGGCTTCCAACTCCCACCGTGCGCCCACCTCGTCGAGATCGGCCCACACGCCTTCCGCGAGGCCGGCGAGGAAGGCTGCGCCGAGCGCCGTGGTCTCCTGATCAGCAGGTCGCTGAACGGAGACACCCAACTGATCGGCCTGGAACTGGCACAGCAGATCCATCGCCGAGGCACCACCGTCGACACGCAGGTCGACGATCGGAGTGCCGCTCGTGGTGGTCATTGCATCGATCACATCGCGAGTCTGATACGCCATGGACTCGACGACGGCCCTGGTGATCTCGGCGCGTCCGGTTCCCCTCGTGATGCCCACGATCGTGCCCCGGGCGTACGGATCCCACCATGGCGCCCCCAACCCCGCGAATGCAGGGACGACGTAGACGCCGCCGGTGTCGGCGACCGACGACGCGAGCGGTCCGGCCTCGGACGCCTCGTCGATGATGCTCAGGCCGTCGCGGAGCCACTGAACGGCCGCGCCGGTGGCGAAGATCGACCCCTCGAGGGCGTAGTGCGTCGTGCCATCGGCAAGCGTCCAGGCAACGGTGGTGAGCATCCCATCAGTGGGCGAAGGACACGTCTCGCCCACGTTGAGCAGGACGAACGAGCCAGTGCCGTAGGTGTTCTTCGCCATCCCCGGCACCACACAGGCTTGGCCGAACAGCGCCGCCTGCTGATCGCCCGCCACACCACTCACGGCGATGCCCGCCGGCATGCCGGCCGCTGCCGACGTGACACCGAGACGTCCGCTCGAGGCCACGATGGTCGGCAACGCACTGATCGGGACGTTCAGAAGTGCACACAGTTCGGGGTCCCACGTTCGTGTCCGGATGTCGCACAGCATCGTGCGGCTGGCGTTGCTGACATCAGTGGCGAAAACCTCCCCACCGGTCAGCTTCCAGATCAACCAGGCGTCGATGGTGCCGATCGCCAGGTCGTCGTCGATCGGAATGGGCCGGTTGGTCAACAGCCATTCGGCCTTGGTTCCCGAGAAGTACGGATCGAGGACAAGCCCGGTTCGTTCCCGGACCAGACCGAGATGCCCTGCGGCTGCCAACTCGTCGCACCGTTGCGCGGTGCGGCGGTCCTGCCACACGATCGCGTTGCCGTACGGCGCGCCGGTTGATCGGTTCCAGGCGAGGATGGTCTCGCGCTGGTTGGTGATGCCAATGGCCGCCACAGCGTCGATGCCGACGTTCGCAACCACGTCGTTCAACGTCTCACGGACAGCGGCCCAGATCTCGTCGGCATCGTGTTCGACCCAGCCCGGCTGGGGATAGTGCTGTGCGAATTCCCGGTACGAACCCGACGGCGGTCGCCCGTCGGTGAAGACCGCCCGGCTGCGGACGCCGGTCGTTCCGGCATCGATGGCGATAACGCATGTCCCTGTCACGGGCGGCGAATGTAGTGCAGATCGTCACCGCTTGCGTTTGGTTGTCGACGTGGGTCGACTCCCGCCGCCGGCGGTCCGGCTGGTCGGCGCAGGCTTCGGCCGCGACGCAGCCGGCACCGCCGACGAAGTGGACGCGTCGACGGCATCGCCTCTGGCCGCCCGCACGTCCTTCAGCCGCTGGCGTTGGTAACCGAATTTGGCCATCACTGCGCCGAAGCCGAGGTACAGCGGGCCGGAGATCAGCACGCCGGCGATCGCTCCCACCACGTTGCCGCCGCGGAAGAAGATCACGAAGATCGCCGACATGATGACGGCATAGATCAACCACTCGCGCATCAACCGCTTCCACGGCACCGGTCGGCTGTTGTCCCATCCCATCGTGGGCCGAAGCATGGCAGCCGGACGTGGGCGTTCCAACCATCAGCCCCTCGACTGTTCGGCCTGCGCCGTCAGGCCTGCTGGGAGGGGATACCCGGGAATGCCGGCTGGCTCGATTCGGCGAGGCCGGGGTAGTCGAATGCCGTCAGGGGTCGATCGGTCAGTTCTCCACTGCCGAGCGGCCACACCCGGGGGTCGCCATCGATCCGCAACTGCACGAATTCGACGCCTTCGATGGTGGTCGCGGTGTTCACGATCTGAGCGACAGCGAGTTGCAGGCTCTGGGTGTTGAGCGCATCGAAGACATCGTTGACGTCGATGGTCAACACCTGGCCGACGGTGCGCGGTGCCGACTGCAACTCCACGTCGGCAGGGATCGCCGTGTCGAGGCCCTCGTTGCGTTCTTCGGTGTTGGGCCCGGCAAACAGTGATTCGAGCACGGCTGCGGGTTCCGTCGGTACATCCCGCAACACCGATCGGAGGCGGTCTGGTTGGTCGGTGTCGGCGGGAACGAGCAGGTAGACGCGGTTCGTTCCGGCCGCTTCGTCGCCAGTGGCCGGGTCGCCAAAGACGTTGCTGCGCTCGGCCGGGAGGTCGTTGGGTGACGCCTCGGGCTGGATCGAACAGCTGGAGCCGAGCGCGGCGATCACCACCGAAAGAATCATGAGTCGACGTGCTCGACTCACTCGTCGATCTCCGAAGCCATCAACTCGATCACGAATCGTGCGCCGGACTCGCCGTCGAGACGATCCTGCACCCACACCCGGCCGCCGTGCATTCGGACATGTTCGTCGACGAGCGCCAGTCCGAGCCCGGCACCTTCGCTGCCAGTCCGGCGTCCGGCGCCTCCGCCACGAGCAAATCGCTCGAACACGAGTTCGCGCTCTTCTTCGGGCACGCCTGGTCCGTGGTCCTCGACGGCCACGAGAATGTGTGACACCGGTTCGTCGTCGGGGTTCGCGATGGTGATCGACACCTCGGGTTCGCCGCCGCCGTATGCGCGGGCGTTGTCGAGGAGGTTGGCGATCACCCGAGCCAGACGGCGGCGGTCTCCTCGAATCAGGATCCCCTCGGCGCGTGGATCCACCATGATGGGCGTCTGCGGTAGCGAACTCACTGCGACAGCTTGTCGAACGAACTCGGCTGCGAGGAGTTCCTCCATGTGGAGCCGGATGGCGCCTGCATCGAACCGGGAGATCTCGAGGAGATCTTCGACGAGCCCCTGGAATCGCACCACGTCGCTCGACAGCAGGTCGAGCGCGGCCTGGGCACGTTCGGGAAGCTCATCACGTCGAGCCTCCATCACTTCGACCGACGCCGACAGCGTCATCAACGGTGACCGCAGTTCGTGGCTCACGTCGGACGCGAACCGCGCATCGCGTTCGACCCGCTGCTGCAGGGCTTCGGCCATGTCGTTGAACGACTCGGTGAGCACGCGCAGGTCGGGGTCGTCGGTGGTTTCGAGGCGCGTGTCGAACCGCCCGCCGGCAATCGCCGAGGCCGCCAGCGCTGCGGTGGCGACGGGACGGACGGCGCGTCGTGCTGCGAAGATCCCAAGGAGGAAGCCGAGGCCGGTGGTGATTGCCGCAGCGAGGACGAGCGACAGTCTGACGCTTGACAGCGTGGAATTGGCGTCATCGAGGCTGAACGCCTCGAAGTACGAACCGACTCGTGGGATGTCCCAGCCGACGACCACGGCGAGTTCGTCGCCGACTGCGATGATCTGACTCGCCGACGTCCCCTCGTCGATGACCCGGGTGGCCAACGGTGGCGGTATGTCGGGGTTCTGGAAGGTGGCGGCCCCGGCCGTCCAGCGGCCGCGGTACCAGATGAGGTAGTCCTGCACACCGATCCGCTCGAGCGCTGACGTCGCTGCATCGGCGTTCACGGGGATGGCGCGCAGGTCTCGCTCGACGCCTTGGGCATTGCGCTGCGAGGTCGAGATCGCGGCGTCGACTCGTTCATCGACGAGGCTCGATCGGGTGAGCCCGTAGGTGGTCGTGGCGAGAAACACCGACAACACGAGCGAGCCGAGGGTGAAGACCAGCAGAATGCGTCGGCGCAGCCCCAGCGCGGCGGGCCGGGAACGGTGGGCCAGGCGACGGAGCCAGCCGCCCTCGCTCACGTCTGGAGCCGGTACCCGAGCCCGCGAACAGTGACCACGTGGCGAGGGTTGGCCGGGTCGGCTTCGACCTTGGTGCGCAGCCGACGCACGTGCACGTCGACGAGGCGGCCGTCACCGAAGTAGTCGTACCCCCACACCTTGTCGAGGAGCGCCTCACGGCTGAGGACCTTGCCAGGGCTCTCGGCGAGTTCGCACAGCAGCCGGAACTCGGTTTTGGTGAGGTGGACCTCGATGCCGTCGCGCAGTACCTTGCCCTCGTCGGGGATCAGTTCGAGGTCGCCGAAACTGAGCCGGGAGTGACCGTTCACGCTCGGGCGGACCCGACGCAGTAACGCTCGGATACGCGCCGACAGTTCCTTGGGGGCGAACGGCTTGGTGAGATAGTCGTCGGCGCCCGCCTCGAGCCCGGCCACGACGTCGTGGGTGTCGTTGCGTGCCGTGACCATCACGACGGGCACGTCGCTCGTTCGACGAAGTGTGCGGCAGAGCTCGAAACCGTCGATGCCCGGCAGCATGATGTCGATGAGCACCACGTCGGGGTTCGATCGCTGAAACATCTCGATCGCCTGTTCGCCGCTCTCGGCCTCATCGACGATCCAGCCCTCGTCCTCGAGCGCGAGCTTGACCGCCGAACGGATTCGTTCGTCGTCTTCGACGGCAAGGATGCGTGTACCCACACCCCCATGATGCCGCATTCGGCGACCATTCGGCGACCTTTCGGCATCAGGACGCCAGCCCGACGCTCAGGTGTCGATGGCGTTGATCGTTGCGACGAGGTCGCGATGGATTCCCGGAGCCGCAGCGACTGTTGCAACGGACCCCGCGCGGCCGCCCATCAGGTCGGACGTGATCGCTCCCGCCTCCTGCGCGATCAGCACGCCGGCGGCGAAATCCCACGAGTTGAGGTACTCCTCGAAGTACGCGTCGAGGCGCCCGCAGGCGACGAAGCAGAGGTCGATCGCGGCCGAACCGAGGCGACGGACATCGCGTACATCGGGCAGGAGGAACGCGAGGCGCCGAGCCTGCCCGGCGCGTTGTTCGGCGGTGTAGCTGAACCCGGTCGCGACGAGCGCGCGGGAGAGCTCGGTGGCCGATGAACACGCGATCGACACGCCATCGAGTGTGGCGCCGCGGCCCCGAGCCGCCGAGAAGAGCTCATTGGTCAGTGGGATGTACACCGCCCCGGCGAGTGGGCCATCGGAGTCGACGACGGCAACCGACGTGCACCAACTCGGCAGGTCATAGACGAAGTTGGCGGTCCCGTCGATCGGGTCGATGTGCCATTCGAGCCCCGATGAGCCCGCAACGTCGGCACCCTCCTCGCCGACGATGGCATCATCCGGCCGACTCGAGCGCAGCGCATCGACAATCAGTCGTTCGGCCGCGCGGTCGTACTCCGTGACGGGATCGGTCGGACTCGACTTCGTGTCGTGGGCAACGTGGCCCACCCCGAGCAGTCGGCGACCATCGAGCGCGCCAGCTCCGGCTCGCCGAGCGAGGTCTTCTGCGAGGACCCGTAGGGCGGTGATGTCAGGATTCATCGGCGTCGGCACTCAGCGTCGGCACTCAGCGTCGGCACTCAGCGAGGAGCATGCCCGGCTCCGGTGCGGTCCTCGAGTTCGCGCCATTCGCCGATCGCTCGCATCACGAGCACGGCGACAACGGCCATACCGCCTGCTGCGCTGAGCGCTCCAATGAGCAGGCCGAGGCCTTCCCACGCTCCACAGTCGCCCTCGCACTGCAGCGACACGAGCGAGTAGCCGATCATTGCGCCGGCGAGGCCGCTCAGGCAGATGGCGGCGAACGCTGCGATGCGCACCCCGACCGAGGGCAGTGCCGAGAGTGACCCGTCGCTCTGGCTCGGTGCCGGTGTGTTCACGGCGTCGCAGCGTATCGGCGCCACCCGCGCAGGGCCTCGTCTGGGCCAGACTGTGCGGGTGGGGCGGCCCCGACAGATCCTTCACGTCGACATGGACGCCTTCTTCGTGTCGGTCGAACTGCGCCGCCGGCCCGACCTTGCCGGCCAACCCGTGGTCGTGGGTGGCACCGGTCGTCGCGGCGTGGTTGCCGCAGCGTCGTATGAGGCCCGGCGATTCGGGGTGCACTCGGCGATGCCGTCGGTGGTGGCCAAGCGACGTTGCCCGCATGCAGTGTTCCTGCCGGGAGACCATGGCCTCTACAGCGAGGTGAGCGCGCAGGTCCGGGAGATCTTCGATCGCTACACGCCGCTCGTCGAGCCGCTCTCGCTCGACGAGGCGTTCCTCGACGTCACCGGGTCGATCGGATTGTTCGGTCCTGCGCCCGACATCGCCGCTCAGATTCGCGCCGACGTCGATCGAGAGTTGGCGCTGGCGTGCTCGGTCGGGGTTGCTGCGAACAAGTTCCTCGCCAAGTTGGCGTCAGTCGAGGCCAAACCGGTTGCCACGCCCGGCGGCGTCCAGGCGGGGTCCGGAGTGGTCGTCGTCGAGGCTGGGTCCGAGCAGGTGTTTCTCCAGTCGCTTGCTGTGCAGCGTCTGTGGGGCGTCGGGCCTGTGACGCTCGACAAGCTGCACCGCATCGGCGTGCGCAGGGTCGCCGATCTCGTCGCCGTTGATGAGGCGGTGCTTGCCGCCGCACTCGGGCCAGCGCAAGCCCGGCATCTCTTTGCGCTCGCTCGAGGGATCGACGACCGACCCGTCGAGCCCGAGCGCGAGGCGAAATCGATCGGTCACGAGGAAACATTCGAGACGAACACGACCTCGCCGACCGAGATGCGGACTCATCTGGTCCGACTGGCGGACGCAGTGGCGACTCGTCTGCGCAAAGCAGGAGCCGGCGCGCGGACCCTCACACTCAAGGTTCGGTTCGACGACGGATTCCACACCATCACCCGATCGACCACGACTGCCGAGCCCACCGACCAGGCCGAGACGATCGTGGCGTTACTTCAACCGATACTCGACTCGATCGATCCGTCGGCCGGTATCAGACTCGTCGGTGTGAGCGGGTCGAACCTTGCGCCTGTTCATCACCAGATGACGCTCGAGGAAGGTGCCGCCGATGCAGCCGTGTACGGAGCGAGGGAGGCGGCGATGGATCAGATTCGCGAGCGGTTCGGTAACGATGCCATCGGCCCGGCGAGTGCGGTTCGTGAGGGCAAGGTGCGAAATGTCGAGCGCGGCGGGCAGCAGTGGGGCCCCCTGAGCTGACATTCGTGACCGAGAACTCTGCCCGCCGCGTTGAGGAACGGCGAAGAACGTGCGATGATACCCCTGTGCCTCTCTCCGAGGAAGAACAGCGAATCCTTCGCCAGATCGAGCAGCAGCTCGAACAGGACCCATCGTTCTCTCAGCGCGGCTATCGAGTCTCTCGACGCCGATCGTTGCTGCTGACCGTTGGCCTGATCCTCGGGTTCGTCATCACCATCGGTGGTCTGGCAGTGAACTTCGTGGTCGCCTTTGCTGGATTCGTGCTGGTCCTCGTCATGGCCATCATGCTCGAGTCCGAGCTCCGGCTTCTCGGCCGAGAGCGACTCGGCCAGCTGCCCATCTCGGCGTGGCTCAGCGGTCGCCGACCAGACGTCGACGACGACGCCAACCGCTGACGATCAGCCCCAGTCGGTGAAGTAGCGGCGTACCCGATCAGGGAACGCTGCCGATTCATTCACGGCACGATCGATTTGAGTGGTCCAGTGCCGACAGTTGCGCATCGTGCTCGCTCCGTAGGTGCCCACCTCGTCGAACCCGGCTGCACCCTCGGGGCGGTACGTCGCCGAGGTGACGGCGTCGGCGAGCAATGCCACCGGCCGCGACACCACCGGGAAGTGGATTTTGGTGACGGCGGCTGTTTCCAACGGGGTCTGTGAGGAGGAAACGGGCACGCCGGCGTCGGCCAGCGCCTCGAATGAGTGCTTCCACATGCGTGCGAGCTGCTGCTCGATCGAGTCAGCTCGACGTACCCGGATCCGCCGGACGACCGTTGGAGCGATGGCGAGTATCGCAAGAACCGCGAACACGAGCCAGATCCAACGACTCCTGCTGTCGGTCGAGGTCGTCGTGTCGATGGGCTGGTCACCACCGGTCAGATCGGCGAACTCGCTCGGGAAGTTCGGTTCGAACTGCTGGTCGATCGCGCCGGCCGGCACGGTCGTGGCCGGAACATCGAGCTGTTCTACCTCGCTTGACGAGTCGGCGACACCGGAGGTGTCCTGCTGTGGTGCGAGACCGGTGTAGTTCTCGGCGCCGGGGGCGCCGCGCCCGGGGGTGGGTTCGAATGCCACCCAGCCGACACCGTCGAACCACACCTCGGGCCAGGCGTGGGCGTTCTTGCCGAGCACGCTGTAGACGCCAGGCTCGGTCTGGGTGCCTGACGTGAACCCCACCGCAACCCGTGCCGGAATGTCGAGCGTGCGCATCATGGCGGCGTACGTGCCCGCGAACTGTTCGCAGTATCCGATCCGATCGCGCAGGAAGTTCTCGATGGCGTTGTTCCCGTGGCCGCGCTGGACCTCGAGGCTGTACTCGAACTCGGTCCGGAACCATTCCTGCAGGAGCAGCGCCGAGTCGTACGCGCTGGTGGAGGTTGCGGTGACTTGGGCGGCTGTGGCGGCGACAACGTCGGGAAGATCGTCGGGTATGCCGAGGAAGATCGGGTCGCCGGCGTCGGTCGCCGCCGTTGCGGCGAGGACGGCGGGATCGAACCGCGGCGACGCCGACACCACGTCGATGACATCACCGCGTTCGAGTTTGCTGTCGACGGTGACCAGCGTCGAGGTCTCCGCCACCCAGCGAAGATCGGTCGGCCCCGATGCCTGGAACGGATCGGGCGCAGCCGGCACGAGCGAACCGCCGAGATCGACGATCGTGATCCGCTGGCGGAGTTCCTCGGCTCCGCTACGCGGCCGTCCGAGTGCCTCATCGGTGGACTGCAGCGGCCGTTCGGGCAGTCCCCAGATCGTGCCGTCGAACTCGGCCAGGGCCGAGACCCGCCAGTAGGACTCTGCGGACGCTCGAACCTTGAAAAGCTCACGGTCGGAACGGTTGGTCAGCCGGGCGCGGATGTCGACGAGCGGGCTCACGACTTCGGTCACGCCACCGCCGCCACGACCGCGAGTTTCGTACAGCGGTGCAGCGTCGGCGCCCGGTAGGCGCGGCCCGATGAATCCCGCCAGGGCGGCGACAGCGATGGCAACGGCGACCACTGCCGGCCAGAGTCGTCGCAACGACGTGGGCGAGTCGGTGCGGGCCGCTGCGGGGGCGGAATACGTGCGCAGCACGGCGATGGTGACGATGCCGACGGCGATGAGTGTCACCGTCAGCGCCACGCGCAGTCGATCGTCGCCGAGCGCACCGACGAACACGAACAGCACCCCACCCGGAACGAGCGTCTCGGCGCGAGCAAATGCTCGAAAGGCGAAGACGTCGGCGAGCAGCACCGCGATGGCCAGGCCGATGGCTGCGAGCACATCCCAGCCGGCGCCGTAGATCACGGGCGCAACGGCCGACTGGAACTGCTCGCGGACCCCGGTGACCTGCAGTTGCAACAGTTCCCACGTGGTGCCGGTGGGGAGGCCGAACGACAACGTGTCGGGGAAGTAGAGCACAGCAATCGCCCACACGAGTGCTGCGGCCGCTGCTGGAATCGCCAGCCATGAGCTCAACGACACTCGGCGCAACACGAGGCCGACTCCGTGGCCGACGACGGTGATCACGACCAGGTCGGTCATGAAGTCCCAACCGCTGAAGACCCTCGCGAATCCTGCGGACACGGCAATCGAGAACGCAGCGACCGCGAGCGAAGCGCCGATGTCGCGTTCCAGGGGTGGTTGCCCCGACCGACGTTCGGCCGGCCCGCGCCGGCGATGTTCGCGGGACGGTTCGGGGCTCATGCGTCAACCAGGTCGAGTCGGTCGTGGCCGGCCAGGGACTGCCAGCCCGAGATGAACGCATCGTCGGTGGGAGCGGCCACGCCGAGGCCGCCTCGAGCCGCGGCGTTGGACATGCCGGCGGTCGA
>DASQFE010000460.1:0-4708 GCA_035633295.1 Ilumatobacteraceae bacterium
CCTGCCGGACCCGACCTCCGACGAGACACGACCCGACGAGGCGGGCCTCCCCGAACGACGCCGGGGCCTCGCACGACCCACCCGCCCGAGCCCGCCGCACCTCGGGCCGAAACTCACACGACCGAACGAGCCGGAGCTCGCCGGCCCAACGCTGACGACCAGCGCAGGCAAATCCCGCAGCACCGGGCCGGCCGCCGCGAACCGGCGGCAGACCCAACTTGTCCCGTTCGACGAAGGCGACGGCCTTTACACGGCGTAGGGGAGGACACCGAGTGCTCCCCGGCCCAACGGAGGAGCACGATGAGCATGAGACCCAACCCGGCGACGATGACGGTGACCCAGACGGCAACGGTGCTCGGCATCTCACGTTCGAGCGCGTACGAGTGCGTTCGTCGAGGTGTCATTCCGTCGCTCCGCCTCGGGCGACGAATCGTCGTTCCGACGACGGCCATCGAGGCGCTGCTGGATTCGACAGCACCCAGCGCAGCCCGCGACACGAGCGTCGAGATCTGACCGCTGAGAGAACCGCTATTCGAAGAGCCCGGCGATGCGGCCAGCGCTCTCACGACGAACGGCTTGCGGGACATGCGAGTAGATGTCCATCGTGACCGCAATCGTGGCGTGGCCGAGCTGCTCCTGAACGACCTTCGGATGCACCCCGGCCTCGAGCGCGGTGGTCGCCATCGTGTGCCGCACATCGTGCAGCCGAATCTTGGGGACATCGACACGAGCAATCGCCGTCGCGAACATCTTGGTGAGACGCTGCGGCAGCAGAGGTGCGCCGCCCTCGTCGACGAACACGTACCCGGACTCCACCCACGCCACGCTCGCGCGCTTACGTTCCAGTTGCTGGCGTTCCTGATGATCCCGCAGCACCTTGACCGTCGACGTGGCGAGCAGCAGTTGTCGTTGGCTGCGCGCCTTCGGCTTCGTGGTGACCGTCTGATTGCCGGCACTTGTACGTTGCTGCGCGATCGTCAGCGTCGCCGCTTCGAGATCGATGTCACTCCAACGGAGGCCCGCCAGCTCTCCCCGGCGCATCCCGGTGTGCAGCGCGAGCACCCACAGCCCCCGCAACCGGTCGTCGCTCAGCGAGTCGAGGAATCGGCGCGCTTCTTTCGAGGTCCAGACGGTCATCTCCCGGTGTTCACTCTTCGGCACCCGAACCGAACTCACCGGGTTGGTCGGCAGCACGTTCCAGCGGACGCAATCGGCGAGGGCACGGTGCAACACTCGATGGGCGAGTTTGACCGAGTTGACCGCCAACGGTGTGCCGTCGCGCCGACCGTGATCGAGCAGCTCTCCGTGCCAGCGTTTGATGTCCATCGGCGACAAGTCAGCGAGGCGCTTGGCACCGAGGTAGGGCAACACGTAACGCTCGACCACTTCGCCGTAGTTCGTCCATGCCGTCAGTGCCAGCTCGGGCTTGATCGTGTCGATCCACACCACGAGGAAATCCCGGACGGTCTGCTTCGACGGCGCAACGTAGGTGCCGTGTTGGAGGCCGGCGAGAGCGTCGTTCAATGCGGCCTGCGCCTCGCGCTTCGTTGCGAAATTGCCGACCTGTCGCTGACGGCGCTTGCCGTTGTCGTCGTAACCCAGGTCGAGGCGATAGCTCCACGATCCTCCCGGCGTTCGGGGCTTGCGCAGCGTGCCCTTCATGGGGCCACGCTAGTTCTTCGTGGACACTCCGTGGACACTTGAACGATTTCCGACTCAGCGCCGTGACCAGAAATGGCCTCTACGCTGGGATGATCTTGGAGCCGGGTGCGAGGATCGAACTCGCCACCTCATGATTACAAATCAAGTGCTCTACCAACTGAGCTAACCCGGCGGGGTCGGATCAGGATACCGACGGACACGCAGTCAATTCGTCAGCCGAAGTCTTCCCAGCCGACGAACTGAAACGTCGAGATCAGACGGTGCTCCAGACTGGTTGGCAAACGGTTGGGCTTCGAGCACGCCACGAGCGAGATGGTCTCACCACCGAATCGCCGCGTCATCCACAGGATGTCGTTCGAGTACTTACTCGTCACGATGTCGCCGACCATCTGGTACGTGTACCGACGGCCGTCCGACGTCGTGACATACGCCAGATCCCCACCCCGAAGCAGGTGCTGATTCCGATACGTGCCGCCATGTTCCGTTCGGTGGCCGAACATCACGCTGTCGGCGCCTTGGCCGACGAGGCCGGTACCAGCCCAATGCCAGGTGTTGCCCGAGTCGACCGTCGCTTTGGCGTCACCGTCGAACACCCACTGAGTCAGCCCGAGGCGCGGCACCTGCAGCACCCACGGAATCGGGCCGCCCGGAGGAGGCGGATTTGGGGGTGGCGCAGTGTTTGCCCGCAACGGCGAGCCCGTGTACCAGCCCATGACGTCGCAGATGATGTGGCCGGTGCCGTTCGAATAGCAGGCGACACCTCGGTCGCTGATCCGCGTGATCGCATGGTTGGCGATGGTCTGTCCCGGCCCGGTCGCATTCAGGTTGGAGACGTCATAGCGCGGCGTCTGTGCAGCAAACAAGGTGAAGTAGCCGGCATTCGCCGTCCCAGTGGTCGTGAGGTTCATCGCGATGGCCTGCGCCTGAGTGTCGATCGGGGCTGGAAGCGCGAACTGACGTGTCCAACCGTCCCACGAACGAAGCTGCTCGCGTCGCGTGTCCATCATCCGCGTGGGTGTGATCGGAACGAACAAGCCATCCGACGACGCACCAGCGCTCCGCCCCGTCATGTAGCCGACCACGTCGAAGAGCAGATGCGCGCCTGCGAAATTGTAGAGATCGACACCGAGGCGGCCGCCGGATGTTCCGAGTTTCGTGATCACCCCGACGGCGCGAGTTTCACCGGGGCCGACGTTGACGTTCGACGTGTCCGGGACGCCACCCCCACGTGGAAACGCCGTGACATAACCCGGCACGGCCGCAGTGACGGCGGTCAGGGTTCCCACCACGGCGGTGGCATCGGCGGGGATACCGAAGCCATCGAGAATGACATTCGAGATCTCGCCGACGCCTGGCTGACGACCCGAGGCGCGGGTGTCCAGGGCCCGAACGGCTGACGAGAACGCCACCAGTCTCCCGGCACTCACCGACGATGCCGTCGGCCGGTAGACCCCAATGAGATCCACGATCACATCACAATCGACGAATGACGAAAGATCAACTGCGCCACCGCCGAGCTTGATCGTGACCAGATTCGCAACGGCCCCATCGAATGGCGACGCATTGAGACTCGACGTATCAGGCAGCGGCTCACCCGCCGGGAACACCGTGACGTAGTTCCATCCGGCCCCCCGGCTCACTGCCGTGACGGTGAGTACGGCTGCGACTGCGTCGGCGGGCACACCCGGCTGGCTCGTGATCCCAACGCGGATCAATCGTCCACCGAGCCGTTCGAATCCGAACCCATCGGGCGTGCCGGGGCGAACCCGTGTATCGCACAGACGCCGCTGGTCGACAACCTGGAAGTAGCTCGCTCCGGGGGCAACGGCGTTGGCAGTGCCCGACAGAACGGTGGCCCCCGCGATTGCTCCGGCGGTCCCGGCGATGAACGCCCTGCGACCAAGTTGCATCGGGGAAAGAGTACCGGCACTGTCCTCGCCGGAAGCAACGGTGGCGGAGGTCTGGAAGGCCTTCATATGCTCAAGTTACGGCAGATTCATACGCAACCTTGAGACTTCGTAGAGAGAAATCGCCGCGGCTGCGGACACATTCAGTGAGCTGACATGGCCTGCCATCGGGATGCCGACAATGGAATCGCACCGTTCTCGCACCAATCGCGACAACCCTGCACCCTCCGCTCCCAAGACGAGACAGATCGGCTCGGTGGCGAGCGACCCGATGTCGTAGAGGCCCCGATCGGCGCCATCATCGAGGCCGACGATCCAGATGCCATGCTCGGTGAGCTGGCGCAACGCGGCCGGAAGACCCGGCACCAGTGCCATCGGAACGTACTCGACGGCGCCGGCAGCCGCCTTGGCGACGGTCGGGGTGACGTGGACAGCACGATGCTTGGGCAGCAACACACCGGTGACGCCGGCGGCCTCGCACGTGCGGATGATGGCGCCGAGGTTGCCCGGATCGGTGACACCATCGACAGCGACAAGGAAGGGGCTGGCCGCGCGACCGGACCGTCGCGCTCCGATCAGGTCGCCGAGGTCGGCCTCGGGGATCTCTGCGGCGTGGGCGAGCACTCCCTGGGGCGCCTCACTTCGCGATTCGCGTTCCAGTTTCGCTCTGGCCACATGCAGCGTCGGGATACGTCGCGCCGCTGCGATCTCGACGATGTCGGCGACGCCGGCATCACCTTCGAGTTCGGCGCTGATCCACACCTCGTGCACCTTGCGGCGCTCGGCAATGAGCAACTCACGAACCGCCTGGCGCCCTTCCACCTGGCGCCCACCGAGCCCCTTGGCTGCACCGGCGCCTCCACTCGATTGACGCGAGGCGGGCGGACGGCCGCCAGAGGATCGTCCTGGCGGGCGAGTCCCCGACCCGCGCGGTGGGTTCGATCGCCCCGGCCCGGGCTTGGAACCCGACGTCCTGCTGTTCGGAGCCTTGCCGCCCGAACCTTTGCCACCCGAACCCTTGCCGCCCGAACCCTTGCCGCCCGGTGGACGGCCCGACGATCGACCGGTACTCACTTCGGGTCCACGATTCGATGGATCAATGCCGACGCGAAACAGGCCACACCCTCGCCACGCCCGAT
>DASQFE010000461.1:0-2908 GCA_035633295.1 Ilumatobacteraceae bacterium
GCCCAGGACGCCGACATCTTGCTGATGGACGAGCCGTTCGGCGCGCTGGACGCGATGACTCGCGACGTGCTCCACGAGGAACTCGACGCCCTGGTGAGATCCCAGAACCTGACGGTGCTGTTCGTGACCCACAACGTCCGCGAGGCTGCCCGTCTCGCAGATCGCATCGTCGTCATGTCGCCCCGCCCCGGTCGGGTCACCGCCCAGTTCGACGTCGCCCTCGAGCGACCTCGACGTATCGATTCGGTGAACGTGGCAACGCTCGCCGCCACCGTGACCGACCACCTACGCGAGGACGTGCTGGCCCATGCTCACCGTTGACTCCGACCCCGTCGTTTCGCCCGAGCCGATGCTCGACGACAGCGCCGCGGTCACCGCCGCACCGACCCGCCGACGGCGGATCACCGCCCGTGCCGTGTGGCTGGCGGTCTGGCCGAAAGTGGCAGCCGTCGCCATCGGGCTCGCGATCTGGCAGCTCGTCGTCTGGTCCGGCTGGCGGCGCGAGTACGTCCTGCCACCTCCGGCGACCGTGTTCCGGCGTCTGGGCGAGCTCATCGCCGATGGGACGGTGGGCAGTGCCCTCGTGACGACCCTCGAGCGAGCGGCATACGGATTCGGCCTCGCGCTCGTGATCGGGGTCGTCGTCGGCAGCCTCGTCTCGTCATCGAAGATCGTGCGATCCGCCGTCGGCTCGTTCATCACGGGTCTGCAGACCATGCCGTCGATTGCCTGGTTCCCGCTCGCCATCCTCCTGTTCGGGCTGTCCGAGCAAGCGATCCTGTTCGTCGTCGTGCTCGGCGCCGCGCCATCGATCGCCAACGGGCTCATCACCGGCGTCGACCATGTCCCTCCGGTCCTCCTGCGGGCCGGTCACATGATGGGAGCGACCGGCATCTCCAGATTCCGTCACGTCGTACTTCCGGCGTCGATGCCCTCGTTCGTCGGCGGCCTCAAGCAGGGCTGGGCGTTCGCCTGGAGGAGCCTCATGGCCGGCGAGCTGCTCGTCGTGCTCGGCGCGTCGGTGGGCTTCCTCCTCCAGCAGTACCGCAACCTCGCCGACGCACCGGGCCTCATCGCGATGATGATCGTGATCCTCGTCGTGGGCATCGTCGTCGACGCCGTGCTGTTCGGCTCGCTCGACCGGTGGGTGCGTCGCCGCCACGGGCTCCTCGCCGACTGACCGGCCGAAATGTGCGGGATCGAGGTCGCCCAGCGCACATTACATTTCCCCGCATTTTTCGGTGGTCGTTCGGTGTTGGGGGCGATGATGGGGGGATGAGCTTGGCAGTGCCCGATCCGGAGTTGTTGGCGGCGGCGACACGGGCGCATCTCGCGGCCTACTGCCCGTACTCGAACTATCGCGTGGGCGCGGCGATCCGGACCGGGTCGGGAGCGGTGATCGTTGGGTGCAACGTGGAGAACGCCGCCTATCCGCTGGGTTCCTGCGCCGAGGCTGGCGCGATCGCAGCCATGGTGATGGCGGGCGAGCGGTCGATCGTCGAGGTCGTCGTGGTGACCGATGGCGACACGCCCGGTACACCGTGCGGTGGGTGCCGTCAGCGTCTGCGTGAGTTCGCCCTGCCGGATGTGGCGGTCCACTCCGTTGCTGCATCGGGCGCCGTGATCACGATGACGATGGCCGAATTGCTCCCCCACTCGTTCGGGCCGGAGTTCCTGCAGCCACGCTGAGACCGAAGTTGAGTCGAAGTGACTCAACTAATCTCACTTCGACGTTGCGATGCTGAGAGTATGGCCGTACAGTGGTGCCTCCCCCAACAATCGTTCGTCACAGGAGTAGCACCATGGGCAAGGCAGTCGGCATCGACCTCGGAACCACCAACTCGGTGGTCTCGGTTCTCGAAGGTGGCGATCCCGTCGTCATCCCCAACTCCGAAGGCGCCCGTACGACGCCGTCGGTCGTGGCATTCTCCAAGTCGGGCGAAGTGCTCGTCGGCGAGGTCGCCAAGCGGCAGGCGATCACCAACCCCGATCGAACCTTCCGCTCCATCAAGCGCCACATGGGCGAGGACTGGAAGTCCGAAGACATCGACGGCAAGAAGTACACGCCCCAGGAGATCTCGGCGCGCATCTTGATGAAGCTCAAGCGTGACGCCGAATCGTTCCTCGGCGACAGCGTCAACCAGGCAGTCATCACCGTGCCGGCGTACTTCGACGACGCCCAGCGCACCGCCACCAAGGAAGCCGGCACCATTGCGGGCCTCGAAGTGCTCCGAATCATCAACGAGCCCACGTCGGCTGCACTCGCCTACGGCCTCGACAAGGGTGCCGAAGATGAGACGATCCTCGTGTTCGACCTCGGCGGTGGCACGTTCGACGTGTCGGTGCTCGAGATCGGCGACGGGGTATTCGAAGTGAAGTCCACCCACGGCGACACCGACCTCGGTGGCGACGACTGGGATCAGCGCATCGTCGACTGGCTCGTCCAGCAGTTCAAGGCGGCCCACGGCGTCGACCTGAGTGCCGACCGCATGGCTGCCCAGCGCCTGCAGGAGTCGGCCGAGAAGGCCAAGATCGAGCTCAGCCAGGTCCAGCAGACCCAGATCAACCTGCCGTTCATCACCGCCACCGCCGACGGCCCGCTGCACCTCGACGAGTCGCTGTCACGCTCGAAGTTCCAGGAGATGACCTCCGATCTGATGGAGCGCTGCCGGATCCCGTTCGAGCAGGCGCTCAAGGATGCCGGCGTCAGCAAGGGTGATCTCAACCACGTCATCCTCGTCGGCGGCTCCACCCGTATGCCCGCCGTCACCGACCTGGTGCAGAGCCTCACCGGCAAGGAGCCCAACAAGTCGGTCAACCCCGACGAAGTGGTCGCCATCGGTGTCGCCGTGCAGGCAGGCGTGCTGCGCGGCGACGTGAAGGACATCCTGCTGCTCGACGTCACGCC
>DASQFE010000462.1:0-2863 GCA_035633295.1 Ilumatobacteraceae bacterium
CGGTAGGTGCCCGCAGCGTGCCAGGCCATACGAATGAAGAACGGGCCGTAGTGGCCGTAGTCCGCTGGCCACCATTCCTTCGAATCGGTCATGAGGGCGGTGAGGTCGGCCTTGACGGCGGCCAGATCGAGCGTGGCGAACTCGGCGGCGTAATCGAAATCGTCACCCATGGGGTCGGACTTGGCCGAACCCTGATGGAGGATGTTCAGGTTCAGCTGGTTCGGCCACCAGTGCTGGTTGGCCTGGCTGCCGCGCGCCGAATGGTCGTGGGTGAGAACCGGGCACTTTGCTTCGTCGGTCATGTTGATCGTCTACTCCTGTGGGTCAGTTTCAATTGCTTGCTGTTTGGGGTTGGAGACTTCTTCGGGAACGGGCGTCGAACTCAGGCCCGGCAATCGGGGCATCGGCCCCAGTAGACGACCTCGGCTTCATCGATTTCGAAGCCGTGGTCGTCGTCAGCGGTGAGACATGGGGTCGATCCAACGGCACAGTCGATGTCGAAGATGAGGTTGCAGCCCCGACACACCAGATGGTGGTGGTTGTCACCGATCCGATCCTCGTAGCGAGCAACCGAGCCAGTGGGCTGTATCCGACGGATGAGACTCTTGTCGGCGAAGACGCCGAGCGTGTCGTACACCGCTTGTCGCGAGATGGAGCCGATCTTGCCCCTCACGACCTCGGTCAGCTCTTCGGTGGTGGCGTGCGGGCTTGCGGAGACGGCCTCCATGACGGCCAGACGCTGCGCAGTGACCTGCAGTCCGTGACTCCGCAGCTGCTGCTCGATGGTCGGTTGCGCGATCGAATCCTGAGCTCGAATCGCTTGGTCCAGAGCGTCGGTCACGGAACACAAGCTAACAGGTACTTTGGACCAAGTCAAGAATTAGACCATATCGGAGATGAGGCGGATCTGACCCCGGTCGATTGCGGAGCGGCCGTCGGTGACTCACGATCGGCCCGATCGACGATCGTGTACGGTCGGCGCTGTGGACGCACGAGCGGTGATCGTCGGTATCGACGTCGGCGGGACCTCTGACAACGTCACCGTGCTCGCCCAGAACGGCACGTTCCTCATCGACCGGTTGCTCGAGGTGCCGAGCCGGGTGCTCGATGGGCCGGCGGGGGCGCTCGCCGCGCTCCGGGAGGCCTACGAGCTCGGCCTCTCGACGGTGGGTCGCGACCACGGCGACGTGGTCGCTGTCGGGCTCGACACCCCCGGACCCGCCGGAGCGACCGGCGTGCTGTCCCGGAAGGGCAGCACCAACTTTTCGAGCCAGGACTGGTGGGCGTACGACATCCGCAGCGCGCTCGAGGCCGAGCTCAACAAGCCCGTCGTGTACTCCAACGATGGCAACGCCGCCGCGATGTACGCCCACTACGCGCACTTCGGTCTCGTGGCGATCGACCGATCATCGGTGTCGGCAATTGTCGGCACCGGGCTCGGCGGTGGAGTCATCCACGACGGCAGGATCGTCGTCGGCGCCGCCGGCATGGGTGGCGAACTCGGTCACGTGCACATCCCCGCGGCCGGCATCGTCGAACCCGATCAGCCGATCCCGGTGTGCGCATGCGGGTTCGTGTCCGATGTCGAGTCGTACGCGTCGCTGACCGGCATCAAGAACCACCTCCTGCCCTACTGGCTCGGCCGCTATCCGGACCATCCGCTGCACGGAGTCGACCCAGCGAGTGCCGCCAAGCAGGTGCGCGGCCTGGCCGAACGCGACCACGACCCGATGGCGATGGCGATCTTCGAGCAGCAGGCCAAGGCACTCGGTCACCTGTTCACGGTGGCCGCCAACTTCATCGATCCCGACGCCTTCTTCGTTGGCGGTGGCGTGGTCGAGTCCGCGCCGTGGTTCCGTACGTGGTTCCTCGACACGGTGCAGGCGCACACCACGCTGCGTGTCGAGCAGGCCGAGCGCACCGAGTTCGCGTTGGTGCTGGACCTCGACATGGCGGGCGCCCGCGGCGCCGCCCTCGCGGCGCTTCGGACCGTCGGCTGACGTCGACGGGACCGGTCATCCGATGACGACGGGGATCGCCGAGAAGTCGCCGGAGTCGGTCTCCAGACCGGTGCCACCGCGAAGCAACAACGTCACGATGCGATCATGCTGTTCACGGAACGCCCACCTCGTGGTGGCGGCAGGGCCGAACGTCCCAGCGGCCCAGCAACGACGGGCGCCGGCCCACGGGCCAGCGCATTCGGCGACTGCCACAGTTCACTAGAGTCAGCGACTTACCAGTGGGCAAGACGAAAGGATCAGACCGATGGGGCTCATTCAGGCGGCAGTTGGCGCAATCGGCGGCACGTTGGCCGATCAGTGGAAGGATTTCTTCACGGTGCCGGACGGGTTGGCACCCACGGCCGCGCTGTTCGCAGCAGTGAAGCAGGAGCAGAACGCGGGCCGCGGTTCGAACACCAAGGGCTCCGACGACATCATCACCAACGGGAGCCGCATCGTCGTTCCCGAGGGGTACGGCCTCGTGCTGATGGAACAGGGCGCGATCACCGGCTTCGCCGCCCAGGCGGGCGCGTACGAATGGAACAGCGAGGATCAGAACTCGCAGTCGATCTTCGCCGGCGACGGCATCGTGAGTCCGCTGATCACGACGTCGTGGGAGCGCTTCAAGTTCGGTGGCCAGCCCGGCAGCCAACAGCGCGCCTACTTCGTGACGCTGAAGGAGCTGCCGAACAACCGCTTCGGCACCCAGTCGGAGATCTACTGGGACGACGCGTACATGAACGCTCAGGTGGGAGCGGTCACCCGCGGCACCTACACGCTCAAGATCACCGACCCGATCCTGTTCGTCAAGGCGTGGGTGCCGGCGACGTATCTCGAGGCGGGCAAGGTGTTCGACTTCACCG
>DASQFE010000463.1:0-4162 GCA_035633295.1 Ilumatobacteraceae bacterium
CCTCGCCCGGCTCGATGGCGGCATCTCCGTGAACGCCGGTTTCCTCGTCGGTCACTGCGCGATCCGTCGCTACGTGATGGGCGGAGAGGCGGTCGGTCAAGCCGCGACTCCCGAGCAGGTCGACGCGATGAGAACCGAGCTCGCCGCGGCGATCCGCGCAGGTGCGCTCGGCTTTTCGTTCACCAACTCCACATCACACTCCGACGGCGAGGGCGAGCCGGTCGCCAGCCGGTGGGCCACTCCCGACGAACTCATCGCGCTCTGCGCGGAGACCGGTCGGCACGAGGGAACCACCCTCGAGGGAATCGTGCCCGGCTGCCTCGACCGATTCGCCGACGACGAGATCGAACTGCTCGGCCTGATGAGCGCGGCAGCCAACCGCCCGATGAACTGGAACGTGCTCACCGTCGATGCCCGCGAGCCCGAACGAGTGCCACGCCAGATGCAGGCCTTCGACCGGGCCGCCGAACTGGGAGGCCGCGTCGTCGCGCTCACCATGCCGGTACAGGTACCGATGAACATGAGCCTGCTCACGTTCTGTGGTCTCTGGCTGCTCCCCGGTTGGCAGTCGATCCTGGGTGTGCCCGTACCGGAGCGGATCGAGCGGCTGCTCGACGCGGACACCCGCATCAGGCTGCTGGAGAACAGCCAATCACCGGAAGCCGGCGTGTTCCGCCGCCTCGCCGACTGGGCTGACTACGTGGTCGGCGACACCTACTCCGTGGCCAATACCGGCCTGAAGGGCCGTACGGTTCGCGACATCGCGAACGAACGGGGAACGTCGTCGTTCGGCACCTTCCTCGACATCTCGATCGCCGACGACCTGCGCACCGTGTGGTGGCCGACGCCCCAGGACGACGACGCCGAGTCGTGGAGGATGCGCGCCGAGCTGTGGAACGATCCGCGGGCGATGATCGGAGGCTCCGACGCCGGCGCGCACCTCGATCGGATGTGCGGCGCGCCGTACCCGACCCGGTTCATCGCCGATTGTCTCCGCGGGCGAAAACTGGTGCCGGTCGAACAGGCCATCCGGATGATGACATCGGCACCGGCGTCGTTGTTCGGTCTGCGCGATCGAGGCGTGCTCCGCGAGGGGGCCTTCGCCGACATCGTGATCTTCGATCCGGCGACGGTCGGCTCCGAGGAGGCCACGCTGGTCGCCGACCTCCCCGGCGAGTCGGCTCGGCTGACCGCCGGTTCGTTCGGCGTCGACCGCGTCCTCGTCAACGGCGTGGCGATCGTCGAGCACAGCAGGGCAACCGGGGCCGTACCCGGCACGGTGCTGCACTCCGGCCGCGACACCTACACCGTTACTGCGGTCGGCTGACCGTCGGCTGACGGTCGAGGTCTGGTGTCGTTCGCACACCTGCTCAGCCCGGGTCGGATCGGTGGGCTCGACCTGGCGAACCGCGTGTTGTTGCCCGCGATGGACATGAATCTCTGCGACGACGGGATGATCACGGCCGGCGAGATCGCGCACTACACCGCCCGCGCCGCCGGGGGAGCGGCGATGGTGATCACCGGGTCGGGTGCGGTTGCGTTCCCGCTGGGCGCCACCTCCCGGCACCAGCCGGGGTTGTCCGACGACCGGTTCATCCCGGGCCTGGCCGCCCTGGCCGACTCGGTACACCTGGCCGGTGGACGGCTCTGTATCCAGCTCTGCCACCACGGCAAGGTGGCCGGTGTCGATACCGCCGAGGGCCGGGATCTCCTCGTGCCATCCACGCCGGTACCCCGCTTCGCGCTCGACGCGCTCGTCGACAACCCGGTCGAGGAACTGATGCGCCTGGCAGCGGCGACCCAGGGCAAGTCGCCGTCGTACCGGGTCGCCGACGACGACGATCTCGCGTGGGTGGTCACCCAGTTCGCGGAGGCGGCTCACCGGGTGCAGCGGGCCGGGTGCGACGCC
The DNA here is from genome assembly GCA_035633295.1 of Ilumatobacteraceae bacterium. Classification (GTDB taxonomy): domain Bacteria; phylum Actinomycetota; class Acidimicrobiia; order Acidimicrobiales; family Ilumatobacteraceae; genus Sva-07. Next base: position 1,910 of record DASQFE010000463.1, read on the forward strand.
GTCGAGATCCACGCCGCGCACGGCTACCTGTTGTCGACGTTCCTGTCGCGGGCCTACAACCGACGCACCGACCGGTGGGGCGGTTCGCCCGAAAACAGATCACGGCTGACCGCAGAGGTCATCAGTGCGGTACGAGCCCGTGTCGGCGTCGGGTTCCCGATCCTGGTGCGAATCAACGGCGAGGAGTTCGGCATCGAAGATGGGGTCGACCCCGCCGACGCCGCGGCCGTCGCACCGTTCATCGAAGCCGCCGGTGCCGACGCGATCCACGTGTCGGCCAACGCCCACAACCCGTTCGGCGACTTCACCGACGGACCACTGCCGAGCACGATCGGCCGCTATCGAGGCCTGTCGCAGGCGGTGAAGCGGGCGGTCACGATCCCGGTCATCGCGGTCGGGCGGTTGCTTCCCGAACTGGCCGACGAGATGGTCGCCACCGGTGACTGTGACTTCGTGTCGATGGGCCGACAACAGCTGGCCGATCCCGAGCTGGTGAACAAGTTGGCGTCCGGTCGACGAGCTGCGGTTCGGCCGTGCATCAACTGCTACGTCTGCGTCGAGCAGAACTTCTTCGACTCACCCCCGCGCTGTGCGGTGAACCCGGCGCTCGGGCACGAGGAGCGGGTCGTGGCGGTGTCGTCGCCGACAGATGCTCCACGCCACATCGTGGTGATCGGCGGCGGCCCGGCAGGCATGGAGTTCGCACGGCTCGCGGCGGGCCGCGGGCATCGGGTCACGTTGCTCGAGCGCGGGGATCGACTGGGCGGAACCACCTGGTTCTCGCAGCTCACCACGCCGGCCAACCAGGCACTCGTCGAGTGGCAGCGCCACGAGGTTGCTGCCGCAGGGGTCACCGTGTGCCTCGACACCGTCGCCGACCCCGACGTCGTGCGCAGTCTCGCCCCCGACCTGGTGGTGGTCGCCACCGGCGCCCGGCGAGGGCTCCCCGACGTGCCGGGAGCAGACCTCCCTCACGTGCACACCGGCGACGACATGCGCGACATGATCAGCGGCAGTGGGCGCGCCGAGGCATCGCGGTTCACGCGCTCGGTGCTCCGTGTCGGCCGAGTGCTCCGTCTGACCGATGATCCCCAACGCCTGCGAACGCTGTCGAAGCGATGGATGCCGCTGGGGCAACATGTCTCGGTCATCGGCGGTGGGCTCGTCGGCCTCGAGCTGGCCGAGTTCCTCGCCGAGCGGGGTCGAACCGTCACGGTGCTCGAGCAGGGGGCGCACCTCGGCCTCCCGATGGCAATGCCTCGCCGCTGGGCCGCGGTCAGGGCGGCCACATCGCACAACGTGCGACTCCATCGCAATGCAGTGGTCGAGACCATCGACACACGACAGGTGACGTTCTGCGTCGGCGAACAGCACCATGCCGTGCGGGCCGACGACGTCATCATCGCCTCTGACGTGGCGGCCGACTGCCGACTCGCCGACACGCTCGACGCAGCGGGCTTCGCAGTACGCACCATCGGTGACGCTGCCGACATTGGTTACATCGACGGTGCCATCCACACCGCCTGGGCACTCGCAGAGGAGTTGTAGATGGCCGCACTCTCCGATTCGATGGCCGATTCGTTACCCGACTCGATGGCCGACATCGTCCGAGCGCGGGCCGATGACGACGCCGTGGCACTTCGATGCGGCGACGAGACCTGGACGTACCGGGAGTGGGTGCAGTGCGCCGCCGATCGAGCCGCGCTCAGCGCCACGATGCTCGACCCGACCCGGCCGCCGCACATCGGACTCCTGCTCGACAACGTCGCCGAGTTCACGATGTGGCTGGGCGCGGCGGCGCTCAGCGGGGCCACCGTGGTTGGTATCAACCCGACCCGTCGCGGTGATCAACTGGCCCACGACATCCGCCACGCCGACTGCCAGCTCGTGATCACCGAATCCGCGTCGCGACACCTCCTCGACGGCCTCGACCTCGGTGTGTCGCAGCTCCTCGACATCGACAGCCCGGACTACGCGGCGAGCGTCGCCCGCCACCTCGGATCTCCGCTACCCGTGGCGACGATCTCTCCTGCGGTCCAGTTCTTACTGCTGTTCACCTCCGGCACGTCGGGCACACCGAAGGCGGTGATCTGCACCCAGGGCCGGTTGGCCAAGGTTTGCCAGGCGATGATCGGCGTCGTCGGCCTGGAGGCCACCGATGTCACCTACATCTCGATGCCGCTGTTCCACTCGAACGCCCTGTTCACCGCGTGGGCGCCGAGTGTGGCCGTCGGCGCCACCGTGGCGCTGCGC
>DASQFE010000464.1:0-2371 GCA_035633295.1 Ilumatobacteraceae bacterium
CGAGTCCGGCGCCCCGCGCCGCATGCCGCAGCCATCAGGTCCTTCGTCGACGTCTTGCCGACACTGCCGGTGATACCCACGACCCGTGCTTCCAGACGGCGACGCGCCCATCCAGCGAGAGCGAGCAGTGCGATCCCGGTATCGGCCACCTCGATCGCGGTGCCATCGCGCCGATACGGGTCGGGCTCGCTCGTCAGGTGCACGGGCGCACCAGCCTCCCGGGCGACTCCGATGAACTCGTGGCCGTTGCGTTCGGCGACGATCGGTACGAAGAGTTGGCCGGGCCTCGTGGAACGCGAATCGAACGACGCACCGTCGAACTCGAGGTCGGGGCCGATCAGGCGGCCGCCGATTCCCGCGGCGGCCTCGGATGCTCGAATCCTCACAGACGCCGACGGTACCGTAGGTCGATGGCTGACGAAGCGACCGACCACAAGCAGCGGGATCGCATTCATCTGGTCGTGCTGTTCGGCGGCGAGTCGGCCGAACACGACGTGTCCTGCACGACTGCGGCGCATGTCCTGCGAGCCGCCGATCGGCACCGCTATCGCATCACGCCCGTCGGGATCTCCACCGAGGGTCAGTGGGCGCTCGCCGAGCACGCGGCCGCGGCGCTCCTCATCGGCCCCGACTCGATCCCCGGACGCCTCGACCCAACTGGCACGAACGTGTCACCCACCCCGATGCTGGCAGACGCCGCCGATTCCCACGAGATCACGGTCGTGCTGCCGCTGCTCCACGGGCCGCTCGGCGAGGACGGCACCGTGCAGGGCATGCTCGACCTCGCCAACGTGGCCTACGTCGGCAGCGGCGTTCTCGGATCCGCCGTGTCGATGGACAAGGCAATGGCCAAGCAGGTGCTCACCGCTGCGGGTATCGCTCAGGCCCGTTACCGGGCGTTCGCCGAACACGAGATGACGCCAGGGCTCCCCGCCGAACTCGTCGACGAGCTCGGGCTGCCGTTGTTCGTCAAACCCGCCAACATGGGATCGTCGGTGGGCGTGTCGAAGGCGTCGACCATCGAGGCGCTACGCGAGGCGATCGACCACGCACTCACCTACGACGAGATGATCGTCGTCGAGGAGGCCATCGTCGGACGCGAGATCGAGGTCGCCGTCCTCGGCAACACCGACCCGCAGGCGTCGGTGCCCGGAGAGATCGTGCCGGGCGAAGAGTTCTACAGCTACGAGGACAAGTACGTCACCGACGGCGCCCAGCTCCTGATCCCTGCACCGCTCTCGGACGCTGCGGGCGACGAGGTGCGCCGACTCGCCATCGAGACGTTCCGGGCACTTCGCTGCGACGGGCTCGCCCGCGTCGACTTCTTCTACGAGATGGACGGAGCGGTCGAAGGCGACGGCAACGGCCGGGGTTTCCTGTGCAACGAGGTCAACACCATGCCCGGCTTCACGCCGATCTCGATGTACCCCAAACTGTGGATCCAATCGGGGCTGAGCTACAGCGAGCTGATCGACCGCCTCGTCGACCTCGCGCTCGAACGCCACGCCCGGCGCCGCCGTAACACCAAACGCTGATCATCGGCCCCTGTTCACGGGGTGAGGGCGGCGCGCAGGAAGGCTCGGAGTTCGTCGCGGAGGTGGCGCAGGCCCGCCGGGGTGGGTTGCCAACCGACGGCGCGCAACGCCTCGGGCTCGGTGGCGATGCCGGTGAGCGTGGCGTAGCCGAGGGCGGCCACGAGGCGCGGGTCACCGCGACGCAGTCGTCCAGCCTCCATCTCGGCGCCGAGGTATCCGACCGCCCGATCGACGAGCGACTGGATGCGCGCCCGCAGGCGCTCGGCGGGTTCCGAGTCGAGACGGCTCACCTCGCGAATCAGCCCGAGCAGCGCCGGCCGGCGAACGGCGGGACGGAACACCGCCCGCACGACGGCATCGATCCGGTCGAGTGGATCGTCAGGCGCGGCACGCAGCGCCGCATCGATCACGATCACCAACTCGGCGGCGGCGACGGCAAGCACCTCGTCGACGAGCACGTCCTTCGACTCGAACCAGTAGAGCACCGTCTGCTTGCGAACACCGACGGTGCGAGCGATCTCGTCGAGCGACACCGCGTCGACGCCGCGGGTCCCGAACAGATCGAGCGCGGCCGCCAGGATCCGGTCTCGCGTCGAGGCGCCGATGTCTCCCGAACCGTTCATCTCTACCAATTGGTAGACGATTGTGGTAGACACGTCAACTGTGATCGCCGAATCGCTCGCGGGGAAACGGATCGCCATCACCGGCGCGACCGGATTCGTCGGCACCGCGCTCGTCGAGCGCCTGCTTCGATCGGTCCCCGACTGCGAGCTGGTGTTGCTCGTGCGCGACGGCCAACGAACGAGCGCCGCGCGTCGCACCGACCGGGAGATCTT
>DASQFE010000465.1:0-20017 GCA_035633295.1 Ilumatobacteraceae bacterium
CCGATCCTCGCCCGCAGCGTGTATCCGTGGCTCGAGGACAACCTCGGCTTCCTTCCGTTCTTCGCCGGCCCGGCGTCGACGAGTGGGCGCACGATGATGACGGCAGCGGTCGTACTGGCCGTCATGATCCTTCCGATCATCACCGCCATCTCCCGGGAGGTCTTCCTCCAGACACCCCGCCTGCACGAGGAGGCGTCACTCGCCCTCGGCGCGACCAAGTGGGAGATGATCCGCCAGGCCGTTCTCCCCTACGGCCGCTCCGGCGTGATCAGTGGCGCGATGCTGGGCCTCGGCCGGGCGCTCGGCGAGACGATGGCCGTGGCGATCATCTTGTCGCCCGCCGACGTGATCACCTTCAACGTCATCAGCAACCAGAACCCCAACACCATCGCGGCGAACATCGCCCTCAAGTTCCCGGAATCGTCCGGTCTCGCCGTCAACCGGCTCATCGCGACGGGGCTCGTGCTGTTCTTCGTCACCTTCCTCGTCAACTCGTTGGCGCGACGGATCGCCAACGCCGGCTTCTCGGGGGCGGACGGATGACCATCACCGAGCAACGACCGGCGCCCAGCTCGGTCGAGTCGTCGATCACCGCCAACCGGCTCGGCCGCGGCCAACACCTCGCGATCCTGGCCGGCGCGATCATTCTGGGAGCGCTCTCGTGGATCGCCTCCGGCGAGCCCAACTGGGCGCGCTGGATCGCGGTGAGTCTCGTCACCTACTGCGTCGCGATCTACGTCGTGTCGCGCGTCGTCGAGGGTCGTCGCAAGGCGCTGGACCGTCTCGTCCTCGCGCTCGTCACGAGCGCGTTCGTCCTGGTCGCGCTGCCACTCATCTCGTTGGTGTGGACCGTGATCGAACGGGGTACGAATCGCCTCGACCGCGAGTTCTTCACCGAGACGATGCGGGGTGTGACCGGCGAGGGCGGCGGGATCTACCACGCCATCATCGGCACGCTGATCGTGACGGGACTCGCGACGCTGATGTCAGTCCCATTCGGTCTGTTCACCGCCATCTACCTCGCCGAGTACGGACACGGGACGAAGCTGGCCACCGGCATCCGGGCGATGGTGGACGTGATGACCGGGATCCCCTCGATCGTCGCCGGTTTGTTCGCCTATGCAATGTTCGAACTCATCTTCGGGCCTGGCACACGATCGGGTATCGCCGGTGCCGTTGCGTTGACCGTGCTGATGACGCCCGTCGTCGTTCGGTCGGCCGAGGAGATGCTGCGGTTGGTGCCGAACGAGCTACGCGAAGCCTCCTACGCCCTCGGGGTGCCCAAGTGGAAGACGATCGTCAAGGTCGTGTTGCCGACCTCGATCGCGGGCATCATCACCGGTGTCGTGCTCGCGATCGCCCGCGTCATCGGGGAAACCGCACCGCTGCTCGTCACCGCCGGGCTGGCACAAGGCGTCAACTGGAACCCGTTCGACGGGCGCATGACCACGCTGCCGGTGTTCACCTACTACCAGTACGTCCAACCCGGCGTGCCGCCGTCGGCCGGCCAGGACCGAGCCTGGGCGGCCGCGCTCGTGCTGATCATCATCGTGATGGTGCTGTTCACGGCGGCACGTATTCTGTCCAGTGTGCTCAAGCCCAAAGGTCTTCGGTGATTCATGACTGATCTTCCATCCACCCGCAGCCGTTCCAACGAGGAAACCGTCACCATGACCGACAGAGTGGACACCGAGGTCACTCGCTCCGACACGCTCGCAGAGACCGGTCCCGACAACCGCATCGTCGTGGAGAACCTGAACATCTACTACAGTGCGTTCCTCGCGGTGCGTGACGTCAACATGGTGATCGAACCTCGGTCCGTCACGGCGCTGATCGGCCCGTCGGGCTGCGGCAAGTCGACGTTCCTGCGGTCCCTCAACCGTATGCACGAAGTGATCGACGGCGCCCGAGTCGAGGGTTCCGTGCTCGTCGACGGTGAGAACCTGTACGGCCCCGGTGTCGATCCAGTCGCGGTGCGGCGCAAGGTCGGCATGGTGTTCCAGCGTCCCAACCCGTTCCCGACCATGTCGATCGCCGACAACGTCCTGGCCGGCAAGCGGCTGAACAGCCAACGCATCAACAAAGCGGAGGCGGAGGAGCAGGTGGAAACGGCGCTGCGCGGCGCGAACCTGTGGGACGAGGTGAAGGACCGACTCGACCGTCCCGGATCCGGACTGTCCGGCGGTCAGCAGCAACGGTTGTGCATTGCCCGGGCGATCGCGGTGGAGCCCGAGATCCTCCTGATGGACGAACCGTGCTCGGCCCTCGATCCGATCTCGACCTTGGCGATCGAGCAGTTGATGACCGAACTCCGGGCGACCTACACCATCGTGATCGTGACCCATAACATGCAGCAGGCGGCTCGTGTCTCACATCGCACCGCGTTCTTCACCATCGACGGGACCGGTCAGCCGGGCTACGTGGTCGAGATGGACGACACCGATGTCATGTTCTCGAATCCGCAACAGCAGTCGACGATCGACTACATCACAGGGAGGTTCGGCTGATGGTCCAGCTTCGGTCCGAGTTCCACATCCAGCTCGACGAGATTCAGACGGGCATTGCGCGCATGTCGGCCGGCGTGACCGAGTTGGTTCCTCGCGCCACGGAGATCCTGCTGACGATGGACCTCGAAGGCGCCGAGTACATGATCCTCGGCGACGACGAGTACGACAAGCGTGCACTCGACCTCGAGGAACGGTGCTTCACCGTCATCGCTCTGCAAGCGCCGGTGGCGACCGACCTGCGTGCCGTGGTCTCGGCGATCAAGATCATCGCCGATGTCGAGCGTTCGGCTGACCTCTGTGTCAACATCTGCAAGGCGGCCCGGCGGATCTATGGCCATGAGCTCGATCCTCACCTGCGCGGCGTGATCCAGAAAGTCGGCGACCAGGCTCAGGTGTTGTTCAAAGAGGCCACCGAGGCCTATCTCAATCTCGACGGCGTCCGCGCTGCTGCCCTTCACGACATGGACGCCTACCTCGATGACCTGCATCGCCAGCTCATCCAGGTGATCTTCGAGAGCCATGCTGCGGGCAACATCGATCTGCAGGTGGCCGTTCAGCTCGCCGTGGTGGCCCGTTTCTACGAGCGCATCGGTGACCATGCCGTCAATGTCGGTGACCGCACCCGGTACATCATCAATGGATGGCTCCCCGACCGACCGTACCCCGAGAGTGGCAACGAGCCGCCCAAGGTTGTCGCAGTTGCCGATTCCGACGACACCTGAGCGATGATCCTCGCCGTTGTGCTTGCGCTCATTGGCGGCGCATCGATCGGCTTTTTCGTGGCCAAGGCGCTTGCCGCCAGGCCGTCTGCGAATGACGAATCGCCGGCAACGTCGAATGACGACGACGTTGCGAGCTTGCTGTCCAGCGCGGTCGACCACCTCGAGATCGGCGTCGTCGTTGCCAAGGAACCGAAACGTGTCGTGTATCGCAACGCTGCGGCGCGTGCATTCCGCGGGACGCACATTGGTGTGCTCGTCGACGACAACCTCACGTCGATCATCGACGAGGCCGGCGCCGGGCGCAGCATGGCGCGTGTGGTCGAGTTGCAGGGGCCGCCCAAGACCTGGCTGGCGATCAGCGCCGACACGATCCCCGGCGGCGGTGGTGTCGTCGCCACGATCCAGGACATCAGTGAACGCGTCCGGATCGATGCAATGCGCACCGACTTCGTGACCAACATCTCCCATGAACTGAAGACTCCCGTGGGTGCCGTTGCCGTGCTCGCCGAAGCGTTGATCGACGAGCCCGACCCCGAGGTGGTGCACCGCCTCGCCGACCACATCGTCGAGGAAGCCCATCGCGCGGTTCGTACGATCGACGACCTGTTGAAGCTGTCGCAGATCGAGTCGACCCGGCCGGGTGACACGGTGGTCAACCTCACTGCGGTGGTGCAGACCGCGATTGCCCGCGGTCGAGCGGTCGATGGCGGTCGCGGGGTGGAGTTGATGGCGCTCGAATCCACCGACGAGGTGCTGATCCGTGGCGACGAACGCCAGCTGGTCTCCGCTATCGGCAACCTCGTGGAGAACGCGGTGAAGTACAGCCGGCCCGGTGACGTGGTGCAGGTGCGGACGCGGGTCGACGACAACGCGGTCGAGGTGATGGTGGCCGATCAGGGCATTGGCATCCCGAGCCGTGACATCGACCGGGTCTTCGAGCGCTTCTATCGCGTCGACAAGGCCCGCAGCCGCGAGACCGGTGGAACCGGCCTGGGGCTGTCGATCGTTCGGCACGTGGCGACCAATCACGGCGGTGAGGTTCTCGTGTCGTCGCAGGAGGGTGAGGGGTCGACCTTCGTGCTGCGCCTCCCAGTCGATCTGGTGATTCGCAACGACCGGACGGACCGGACGGAGCGGACGGAGCGGACGGAGCCACATGGCCAGGAGCGGGGAGCATCATGAGTGAAGCAGTCATTCTGGTCGTCGAGGACGAGGCGAGTTTCGTCGAGGCGCTCACGATCGGCTTGCGACGCGAAGGTTTCGAGGTCGTCGTCGCCGTCGACGGTGCCGAGGCGCTCGAGCGGTTCGACGAGATCAACCCCGATCTGGTGCTTCTCGACGTGATGCTTCCGAAGGTCAGTGGCATCGACGTGTGTCGGCAGCTTCGCAAGCGGACTCAGGTTCCGATCATCATGGTGACCGCCAAGGGTGCCGAGATCGACACCGTCGTCGGCCTGGAGGTCGGCGCCGACGACTACGTCACCAAGCCGTACCGCCTGCGCGAACTCGTTGCCCGGATGCGAGCCGTGCTGCGCCGCTCCGACACCAACACCACCACCAGCAGCGTGGTGTTGGCCCCCGGGATGATCGAGGTCGGGGACGTGTTGCTCGATCCCGAGGAGCACCGCGTGAAGGTTGCCGGTGGCGACATCAGCCTTCCGCTCAAGGAATTCGAGTTGTTGCATCTCCTCCTCGCCAACGCCGGCCGGGTACTGCCTCGCGAGACGTTGATCGACCGCGTGTGGGGCAATGACTACGTCGGCGACACCAAGACTCTCGACGTGCACGTCAAGCGGCTGCGCTCGAAGATCGAACCCGACCCGGCGATACCGACGCGCATCGTGACGATACGAGGCCTCGGCTACAAGTACGAGAAGTCCTGACCGACGTAGGATCGCGCCGGTGGAACCGGCGAGCGCTCCCCGGCGCCCAGCAGCGTCGAAGTTCCGTCGCTTGGCGGTCACTCATGCGTTGATGATGGGCGGCGATGCGGCGATGATCGTCGCACTCGCCGACTCGCTGTTCTTCGACATCGACCTCGATGCCGCAAGATCACGCGTCCTGCTGTTCCTCGCAATCGGATTCGCTCCGTTTCTGATCGTGGCGCCGTTGATCGGGCCGTTGATCGACCGAGTCGCCGGTGGTCGGCGGCTCGTCATCCAGCTCGTCGCAGTCGCCCGAGTCGTGTTGGCCCTGCTGATGGCCCGCTACCTCGACGCCTTGGCCCTGTTCCCGTTGGTCTTCGGTGCGTTGGTACTGCAGAAGACGTACACGATTTCGAAGTCGGCGATCGTGCCGTCGACGGTTCGGTCGGAAACCGAACTGGTCGAGGCGAACTCGAAGCTCGGCCTCATTGCGGGGTTGACGGGCGCCGTTGCCGTGATCCCTGCGGCGGTTCTCCTCAAGCTCGTTGGTGCACCCGCCACGCTCGTGTACAGCGCGCTGCTGTTCGGTGCGGCCTTCGTTGCCGCCACACGTCTGCCGTCGGAGGTGGTGGCTGCCGACGCGGCCGACGCCGAAGAGACTCGAGAGTTGCACACGTCCAACATCGAGCTGGCAGCAACTGCGATGACCGTGCTGCGCGCGCTCGTGGGCTTTACCTTCTTCCACCTCGCGTTCTGGCTGCGATCCCAGGACCAGGGAACGGTCTGGTTCGCTGCGGTGGTCGGCGTGTCGGCGCTCGCAGCAATGGTCGGCAACGCGGTGGCCCCGTCGGTGCGTACGCATGTCCGTGAAGAGACCATGCTCAGTATCTCGTTGCTCGTGTGTGCGGTCGCCGGCCTCGGCGTGGCGGTGCTGGGCGGACCAGTCGGAGCGGTGGTGCTCGCAGGCGTGGTGAACCTGATGGCGTCGCTGGGACGCTTGAGCTTCGAAAGCATCGTGCAGCGCGATGCGCCGGGCGCCAACCAAGGGCGGGCATTTGCCGTCTTCGAGACCCGGTTCCAGCTGGCGTGGGCGCTCGGTGCGTTCTTGGCCGTGGCGATCCAGGCCCCGGGCGCCATCGGCTTTCTCGTGGTCGGGCTCGGCGCCGCGGGCGCCAGCGTCTACCTCTGGGGGCGCCGGGGCGACGGTGGGGTCACGCGCCGGTCACGCGGGCGAGCCAGAGGCCGGGCGCCTCGATCTCGTTCGGGGTCGGCACCGCCGCCGGATCGGTGAAGAACGGCTCGAGTCCGTTCTCGCCTGCCCGATCGACCACACCTTGCACGAACGCCTTGCCGCGGGCGGTCTGCTCGGAGCCCAAGCGGATGCCGAGCAACCGCTCGACGAAAATGTCGTCGGGCGACGTCTCGGCGCGACGTCGCCTGACTGCCTCGGCGATCTGCAATGCGTTGCCGCCGATGATGCGCACTGACACGGCATCGACCACCCAGTCGATGGCGCCGATCGTGACGGCGACGGCCGCATCGAGTTCGGGTTCGAGCGCCGCCTGCTCCGGGGATCGGACCGCACCGAGGAGTACTTCGGGGTCGCCGAACGCCTGCTGCATCGCGGCCATCGGATCGCTCTGGTCCATCTCGAGCGAGGTCAACTTGTCGGTGATCGCCGACGGGTCGGGACGGAACGCGCCGACGTGGCGCTGCACCAGCGAGCGGAGGTGGTTGGCGATGTGGTCGACCGAGAAGAGCGTCAACCCGGCGAGTTCGTGCGCGAGTACCCACAGCCTCATCTCATCGAGCTGTATCGACCACTCGTCGGCGAAGGTGTCGATGTTCGATGGAACGAGCACGAGTGCCGGCGTTGCACGGGGGATCGGCAGGTCGTACACCCCGAACGCACGCCGGGCGAGGTTACCGACCATCGAGCCGACGCTCATGCCCATCATCGCCGGCGCCATCATCTTGCCGAGTCCGGCCATCATTTGTGCCATGGGGTCGGAAGCGAGTTCGGCCGGCAGCTCGTCGGTTGAGCCGAGTGAGGTTGCCAGCTCGGTGAACAACGGGCGGTAGGCCTCGAGTGTCTGCTGCGCCCATTGCTCGGCAGTGGCGACGGAGGGCTCCGTGGCAGGCACTTCGAGTTGCATCACGTCGGCAACATGGAGTCGGGCGATCTTTGCAAGTTCGTCGTACTTGATGCGCACGGCGGGGTCGACGTTGGCCGGTGTGGTGGCGCCGGTACCGGCGAGCAGCCCGCCGCCGCTCGCTGCGATCATGGCGAACTGTCGTGCGGCATCCCAGTTGAGTGGGCCCTGCCCCGACAATGCCCGGGACAGATCGCCGAAGAGCGGCAGTCCTGCGAACGGATCGATCGACTCGCCGGGTTCGTCGTCTTCGGCCATGGTGCGATGCTACGGGTTCGCCCGACTCGTCGTGTCCCGCGGCCACCCTGGCTCCTGCGGACATCTCGGCTTCGGTAACGTGCGGTTGATGATCGTCGTGCTGACTGGCGCCGCCGGGGCGCTCGGCGACCGGGTGATCGACGGATTGCGGGCCCAGGGCGGCTTGCGCTCACATCCCAGCGGCGGCCGACGTCCCCATTGCGGAGCAGACTTGATCGAGGTCGTGGTGCAACAGCCGGGGGTGCCGGTCGATGACGTGATCGGTGACTGTGACGTCGTGGTCGATCTCGGCAGCAGCGACTACGACCGGCGCGCGGCGCGGCGCGAAAGTGTCACTGAGTTTGCTGCCGAGACGCTTGCCACCGCCGACCGTCTTCGTGCGTCGCAGGTGGTGTTCGTGTCGTCGGCGATGGTGTACGGAGCGCTCTCCAACAACCCTGTCCCACTGACCGAAGCAGCCACGCTGCGCCCAGACGTCGAGTTCGTGTTCGCACGGCAGCTGGCGTCGGCGGAAGAACTCGTCGAACAGTGGCATCTGTCCGAGCCGAATCGGGCAAGCTGTGTCCTGCGACCGGCCGTCTCACTGGCAGCCGGTGGCGACTCCCGACTGGCAACCGCCATCGTGTCGGGGTTCGGAAGACGCCTCGCCGAAGCCGATCCGCCGTCGCAATATCTTCATCTCGACGATCTCGCCGCTGCTGTCGTGCTGGCAGTGACCGATCGGCTCGACGGCGTGTACAACGTTGCGCCCGACGGCTGGGTCGCCGGCGAGCGAGTGCGCGCATTGTCGGGTGAACGCCCTCGCCTCCCGCTCCCCGAGCGCCTGTCGGAGTTGGTGTCGGGTTTGAGATGGCGTTTCCAGCGCGGGCCGATCCCTCCGGGGTTGCTGTCGTACACGCTGGAGCCGTGGGTGGTGTCGAACGGCCGGCTTCGTGCCGCCGGTTGGGCGCCGACGGTGACAAACGAACAGACCTACGTCGAGAGCACCGAGGCGCCGTGGTGGACCATGGTGTCACCGAAGCGACGCCAGGAGCTGGCGCTCGGTGCGGGAGTCGTGGGAGCGTCGCTGGTTGCGTTGATCGTCGCCGTCGTCGTTCGACGGCGGATCAGTCGCCGACGAGTGTGACGAGTTCGCCGCCCACAACATGTGCGAGCAGTGCGCCCGTAGCGTCGAAGATCACCGAACCGTCTGGCATGCCGAAGAAGGGCACTTCGCCCCACGGAAGCTCGTAGGTGACCGCTTCGGTACGCGCCAGCACCATGTCGTGATCGTCGGGAAGTCGGGTTGCGATGCCGGTGCCGTCGAGTGTGAGCTGCGGACCCGACGTGATGGCGTGCGGAAAGGCTGAGAACGACGTCAAGAACGCCCCGATAGGTATCCGCGGTGCCGCAAGGCCGGACGAAGCTGCGGTCGCCGCTCGGACCGAGGTCGTTGCAGCGATCGGTGCAGTCGTCGCGCTCAGCGCGACCGGGCTCGACGACGTTCGTGGTGTCATGGCGATGACGAGCCCGGCAACCGCAATGACAGCGAGCGCGCCGACCGCCAGCGCCGCGAGGTTGCTCGACGATCCGGGCTCGATATCGGCTTTGGTGGGGCCGAGTTCGGACGGGTGTCGCCACGTTCGTTCGTGAGGAGGTAGCGGCCCGGGTTCCACGAATCCGAGATCGTACAACTCGTTGGAGACCCTGTGGCCGCGGGAAGACCCCGGGTGGCTACGCTGCCAACGTGCAGGCCCCCTCCGACGTCGACGAGTGGTTCGCCCTCAGCGAGTCGGAACTGCCGATCGGCAAAGCCTACGAGTGGGCCGTGCGGGCCGACTGCGGCGCCGTGGTGCTGTTCAGCGGCACCATTCGCGACCACGCCGAGGGGCGAAGCGGCGTCGAACATCTCACCTACGAGGCGTACGACGAGCAGGTCGTGGCCCGGTTCGCCGAGATCGGCGTGGAACTGCGCCGCCGCTGGCCCGACACCGGACGAATCGCGCTCCTGCACCGCAGTGGACGGCTTCACGTGACGGAATCATCGGTCGTTGCCGTGGTGTCGGCACCTCATCGCGCCGAGGCGTTCGAGGCGGCCCGGTTCGCGATCGACGCACTGAAGGAATCGGCTCCCATCTGGAAGCACGAGGTGTGGGCCGACGGCTCCGATTGGGGTACGGGGGCGCACGAGCTGCGTGACCCACGGTCGGTTGGGCGATGACGCCGCTCGTGGTCATCGTGGTGGTCGCCGTTGCGGTCCTACTGCTGTTTCTCTTTGTCGCCGCCAAACGCAATCGGCGCCAACCGGACGACATCGATTCGTTCCGACGCCAGATCGATGCGCTGTCGCCGGAAGCTCGTCGCGAGACCTCTGATCGGATGAAACCGTCCGATGGACGTTCGACCGGCGAAGATGGTGGCAATGGCACCTGACGCAACGAGGAGGTCCCGTGGCGCGTGACCTCGCCATCGACCTCGGGACCGCAAACACGCTCGTCTACATGAAGGGTCGCGGCATCGTGCTGAACGAGCCGTCGGTCATCGCGCTCAACCGTCAGACCGGCGAGGTGCTTGCCACGGGTCGCGAGGCATGGCAGATGATCGGGCGTACGCCTGGCTACATCGTCGCTGTGCGTCCGCTGCGCGGCGGAGCAATCACCGACTTCGAGATCACCGAGCGAATGATCCGTCTGCTGCTGCAGCGTGTCGGCGTCAGTCGCTTCACGCGCCCCAAGGTGGTCATCTGTGTGCCGTCGGCGATCACCGAGGTCGAGCGTCGAGCGGTCACCGACGCGGCCCGGCGGGCTGGGGCGGCCGACGCCAACCTGATCGAGCAGCCGATGGCCGCAGCTATCGGCGCCGACTTGCCGATCGACGAGCCGGTTGGCAACATGATCATCGACATCGGCGGCGGTACCAGCGAAACGGCGGTCATCAGCCTCGGCGGCATCGTGGCGCTCGAGGCGGTTCGTGTCGGGTCGTTCGATATCGATGCAGCGATTCAGAACTACGTACGTCGGGAGCATGGCATTGCCATTGGCGAGCGGACGGCCGAAGAGATCAAGGTGGCCATCGGGTCGGCGGATCCGACGCCCGACGAGAACCAGGCGGAGGTGCGGGGGCGTGACTTGATGACGGGCCTGCCGAAGACCGTGATCCTCACGCCTGAGGAAGTTCGCTATGCGATCGAGGATGTCGTGTCGTCGATCGTGGCATCGGTCATCCGGTGCTTGTCGAAGGCGCCGCCGGAACTGTCGCAGGACTTCCTGGTGCGTGGCATGTACCTCGTCGGTGGCGGTGGCTTGCTGCGTGGCCTCGCCGAGCGCATCGAGCGCGAGACGGAGGTGCCCGTGAAGATGTCGAATGTTCCGCTCGAAGCCGTGGTGCTCGGTGCGGGCCACGTCATCGAGCACTACGAGGCGCTGAAGGGGATGTTCATGGGGGCGCGTCGCTAGATTGCCATCGTGGACCGCCCCGATCCCTCTCGCGTCAACCATCTCGAAGCCACCGACATCGACCATCTGATCGAAGCCTTCCGCTCGATGTCGTCGGCCGAGATCGCCGAACGAGGCTTCACGGTCGAGGGGACCTTCGACGAAATCGACGATCCGGTCCTGCTGGGGCCCGATGGCCTCCCCGTGCTGACGTGGCGGGAGCACTACCCCTACGACGAGCGCATGAGCCGTCACGAGTACGAAGAGCACAAGCGGGGTCTGCAGATCGAGTTGCTGAAGGCCCAGGACTGGATCAAGGACACCGGCTACAAACTGGTGCTCGTGTTCGAGGGGCGTGACGCTGCCGGCAAGGGTGGCACGATCAAGCGGTTCCGAGAGCATCTCGACCCTCGGGGTGCCGATGTGGTTGCGCTCGGTGTGCCGTCGCCGCGCGAGCAGGGCGAGTGGTTCTTCCAGCGGTACGTGCGTCACCTGCCGACGAGTGGCGAGATCCGTTTCTTCGATCGCTCGTGGTACAACCGGGCGGTGGTCGAGCCGGTGATGGGCTACTGCAGCCCTGAGGACTACGAGGAATTCCTGCGGGCTGTTCCCGTGTTCGAGCAGATGCTCGTCAATTCGGGCGCCAAGCTCATCAAGTTGTGGTTCTCGGTGTCGCGACGCGAGCAGATCGCGCGGTTCACGATCCGGCGGATCGACCCCGTCAGGCAGTGGAAGTTGAGCCCGACCGACATTGCCTCGCTCGACCGGTGGGACGACTACACGAAGGCCAAGTTGACCATGTTCGAGCGGACCTCCACCGAGTACGCCCCGTGGACGATCGTGCGCAGCAACGACAAGAAGCGAGGGCGCGTCAACGCCATGCGTCATGTTCTCGCCGAAGTGCCGTATGAAGGCAAAGACCTCGACATCGTCGGCACCCCCGACCCGCTCATCGTGGGAACCCCCGAGCAACTCCCCGACCACGGCGAATCCTGGTAAACGTCACACGGTGCCGGGTCAAACGTGACGTTTCCACCGAGCTTCCACCCTGATCCTCCCGATACTCGGTGGACGGCCATGTCGCAACGGCGTATGGTTTGGTTTCCGTCGATCGAAGGGAGGTTGATCACATGACTGCATCTGTGTTCTTCCCTTCCGGTCGCGCCCTCGCCTGCTGAGCAGGTTCGAGCCGAGCACCGCGCCGACCGGTGATCCGTTCGTTCCCACACACACGAGGTTGTTCCACATGTCCGATCATCCGCAGTGGCTCGTCGACGAGCCGTACCACGACGTCGATCACGGCGTCATCAAGAGTGGCAAGGAGGCCCAGGTCAATTTGGTCGAACGCATCGCTGACGATGTCGGCGATCGCGACCGCAGCTGTTTCATCGCCCGCAAGCGTTATCTGCCCCGCCACGTCACCCAGAAGGGTCAGCTGGAAGCACTCGGCGTGCAGCGCGCCTCGGCGTTCCGTCACGACGTGCAGTATCGAGAGGGCCGACAGTTCCGCAAGTCACGTGATCGTCGAGCGATCGAGCGGATGTCGACCTACGGCAAGCGCCTCCTGCAGGACCGCTGGACCGGGACCGAGCACGAGGTGATGTTGCGGCTGTGGCACCAGGGGGTGTCGGTGCCGTATCCAATCGGCTACGGCGACGACGTGTTCGATCTGGAATACGTCGGGAGTTGGGAGATGGCCGCACCGCAGTTGTCGAGCGCCCGGCTGGCACGCAACGAACTCGATGATGCGTTCGAGCAACTCATGGTGGGTCTCCGCGGGATCACCGCGGCGGGCATTGCGCACGGTGACCTCTCGGCGTACAACCTGCTGTGGTGGGAGGGGCGACTGTGGTTCATCGACTTCCCGCAGTCGATCGACATCGCCGCCAATCTGCAGGGCCTCGATTTTCTGCACCGAGATGTGCTGAACATCTGTGGGTGGTTCCAGCACCGGGGCCTCGCCATTGACGCCGAGGAGACCTTCGCCGACCTCCTCAGCTTCCTCTGACGACCCGGCACCGTGTGACGGTTGGGGGCTCAGGCGGGGACGAGGCGGGCGACGGTGCCGGCATTGGAGACCGCGTAGAGGTCGCCGTCGGGACCGTGCGCGATCGCCGCGAGGCCGCCGAGACGGGCGATCTCGAGGACGCGGGGCTCGCTTGCGGGCACGGTCGGGTCGAGGGCCCAGATCTGGCCGGTGCAGTAGTCGCCGAACACGTACCAGCCCTGCAGGTCGGGGATCGATTCTCCCCGGGCGACTGCCCCACCGCTCACCGAGCACCGCCCGTCGTTGTGGTCGTAGACGAACCACGGGTCGAGTGCGCCGTCGCTCGGTTGGTCGCGGTTGAACGGTTCGAAGCCTTCGATGGCGCTCCAACCGAAGTTGGCGCCACGACCGGCATTCATCCGGTCGGTCGTGGCGAGCGCGCGGTTCACCTCCTCCCAGTCGCCCTGGCCGACATCGGCGATCCACAGATCGCCGGTCGGCGCATCGAACGAGAACCGCCACGGATTGCGCAATCCGTACGCCCAGATCGTCGGGTCGGCACCGGCAGTGTCGACGAATGGGTTGTCGGCGGGCACGGTGAATGGCTGATCGGCGCTGACGACGGGGTCGATGCGCAGGATCTTGCCGAGCCGTGACTCGAGATCGAGTGCATAGCGTTGGGGATCGCCGCCGGATCCGCCGTCGCCGAGGCCGATGTACAGCAGCTGGTCGGGCCCGAACGCCAACTGGCCGCCGTTGTGATTCGAGTATGGCTGATCGACGGTGAGCACCTCGCGGCGCGATGCCGGGTCGAACATGCTGGTCGCCGGATCGATGGCGAACTCGGCCACGACAGTGTCACCGGACGTGTCGGTGTAGTTGACGTAGGCGAGGTCGCCCGTCGGGTGGAATGCGAGACCGAGCAGGCCCTGCTCTCCGTCGGCGTTCGTGAGGTCGCTGATATCGAGCACCACCTCGCTCGACAGATCGGTGACGGCCACGACACGGCCGGGTTGTTCGACCACATACACCACCGAGTCGCCCGGACGGTTCGTCACCTGTACCGGCTGGTCGAACGTGCCGACGTCGTAGAGCGAGACGGCGGGAACCGGCAGCGGCGCCGGAGCTGTCGACGGTGTGGTCGCTCCGCTCGACTCGGTTGGCCCGGTCGACTCGGGAGCGGCGGTGGTCTCGCCGGCGGCCGTGGTTCCCGCAGTGGTGCCGGTGGTGGTGCCGGTGGTCTCTCGGGTGGCCGACGGTCCGGCGCCGAACGACTCGTCGGTCTGAGGTGGGCTGTCGGAGCCGCAACCTGTTGCGACGCTCATGAGCGTCAACGCAGCGATGAGGGCGGAGTATCGAAACGAGGGTGTTCGGACACGCACGATTGCATCTCTAGTCGACGATGTGTCAGAGCGCACGTCGGGCTCGTCATTTGGTGATGCGGGTCAGGCCTTCCTGCACGACGCTGCCCACCAGTCGGCCGTCGCTGGTGAACAGTGAGCCCTGGGCCATCCCCCGAGCCGAGCCGGTCGAGACTGCGGACTGGTCGTACAGCAGCCAATCGTCGGCGCGAAAGGGCCGATGGAACCACATGGCGTGATCGACGCTGGCCATCTGCATGCCCGGCGTGTCCCAACCCAGGCCGAACGGGAGGATCGTGGTGTCGAGCAGGGTCATGTCGCTGGCGTAGGTGACCACGCATGCGTGCAGCACCGGATCGTCGGGCAGCGTGCCGTCGGCGCGCAGCCACACCTGTTGCCGAGTCGCCGGTTGGCCCTTGCGGCTGATCGGGTCACCGCTGACGTAGCGCAGATCGATCGGGCGGGGGCGGTCGTACCAGTCGCCGATCTGTTCGGCGTAGGGCGCCATCCGCGTTCGGAAGTCGGGGAGGTCAGCGGGATCACCCATGTCGGCCGGCATCGTGAGCTGATGATCGGGGCCATCTTCTTGGTCGTGGAAGCTCGCCTGCAGGTTGAAGATGGCCCGACCGTGCTGGATCGCAACGACTCGCCGGGTCGAGAAGCTGCGGCCGTCGCGGATGCGGTCGACCTCGTACAGGATCGGCACGGTCGGATCACCGGGACGCAGGAAGTAGGCGTGAAGCGAGTGCACGAGCCGGTTGCGCTCATCGATCGTGCGAGCAGCAGCGACGAGCGCTTGGCCGGCGACCTGCCCGCCGAACACGCGCTGGCGGTTCTCGTCGGGCGAGTTGCCCCGAAAGAGGTTCACCTCGATCGCTTCCAGGTCGAGCAGCGCGACGAGGTCGTCCAGCGCCGCTTGGCTCTCGGGTGCGGACGCGACGGGCTCGCTCGGTGTGCTCTCCATGGCAGTCGCCATGTTGGCACGTCGTACAGTCGGCGCATGACCTTGCTCGACCTGTCCGCGGATGACGGCGACGCCGGTACCAACTTCAAGCAGACACTGCGACCCGATCCCAACGCGATCATCCACTGGGACAACTGGTGACACCAGAGCGCCGGCGCGTCGCGCTCGCCACCAAAGGGTTCATGCCGGTCGATGAGGGCGATGCGCTGTGGGATGCCGCTCGTGTCGCCGGTGTCGCCGTCCCCGGTGCGCCAATGCTCGAAGTCGGCTCGTACTGCGGCAGATCGACGGTGTGGCTCGGCGATGCCGCCGAGTCGGTCGGTGTCGTGCTGTTCGCAGTCGATCACCATCGCGGGTCCGAGGAGAACCAGGCCGGCTGGGAGCACCACGACACCGACGTGGTCGATCCACGAACCGGAAAGATGGACACGCTGCCGTTCTTTCGTGAGGCCATCCATGACGCCGGGCTCGAGGACTCGGTTGTCGCCGTCGTTGGCAAGTCGCCGATCGTCGCAGCGGCATGGACAACACCCTTGTCGTTGCTCTTCATCGATGGCGGCCATGGCGACGAGCCGGCCCGACTCGACTACGAGGGATGGGCGCCGTATGTTGCCGTCGGTGGCATGTTGGCGATCCACGACGTGTTCCCCGACCCCGCCGATGGCGGTCGGCCACCGTACGAACAGATCTTCCGCCCGGCGCTCGAATCGGGACGGTTCGCCCTCGTGTCGGCGACCGGCTCGCTACGCGTGCTGCGGCGCGTCGACTGAAAGAGGATTCGGGTTCCCATACTGGCGTGCGACGACGAAGCGCTGGCGGTCGACGTAGAGCAGCAGGCCGGCGCCAACCGCCATCACGGACGCCGCCACGATGCCGAGCGTGCTCGTTGAACCAGCGGCGTAGAGCGCACCTCCCAGCAGGGGACCGAAGACTCGGCCGAGCGCCATGACCGCCTGCGCATCACCGGCGCGTTCCTCGGGGAAGTTGGATCGGGCCGCAAGGAGGTTGAATGCGGCGGGCACACCCATGAAGAAGACGAACCCCCACCCGACCATCGCTGCCCCGAACAGCCACCCGCTGCGCGACACAGCGATCGTCAAGGCACACAGCGCCGTCATCAGGAACCAGAAGCCGGCCGGCCCGCGACGGCCGGTCCACCGAGCCGACGGGATCGACGCGAGTGCGTTGGCGCTGAACAGCAGCGACACGGTGAGCGGCGAGAGCCCGTCGAGCTGCTCGCCGATTGCCGCCGCATAGACGAATACCGACGATCCGCCGAGCGTGAGCAGGGTGAGAGCGAACAGGATTGCTCTTGCCGCGCGCGTTGCGACGTGGCGGGTGCGGTGTGGACGGAGGTGGTCGAGGCGGGGAACCTGACGGGCGAAGATGAGCGGTAGTGCCGTGATCAACGCCAGGGCCACGAACAGCCAGTTCAGTCCCCCCGACTGGAGGACAACGGCGATGAATGGGGAGGCGACGACGCCGACCAGTGGGCCGACGACGGCGACATCGCCGCTCTTTGCGGGGTGGCCGAACGCTGCCTGCCACGCAATCCACGCAGCGAAACCGAGTGAGAGTCCGCTGACGAAACGGAGGACGACGAGCAGCTCGAACGTGGTCGCAGCCGCCGATCCGAGGTTTGCGAA
Source organism: Ilumatobacteraceae bacterium (assembly GCA_035633295.1). GTDB lineage: Bacteria > Actinomycetota > Acidimicrobiia > Acidimicrobiales > Ilumatobacteraceae > Sva-07. The sequence goes on from DASQFE010000465.1 coordinate 16,877, forward strand.
GACGCCAAGCAACGTGCCGATCACGAAGATGTTGCGGACCGGATGAAGGAACCGGCCGCCCACCCACGACGCAACGACGAAGCCACCGAGCTGAGTTGTCGACGTGAGCCCGGCGGTGCCGATCGCCACGTTGTACTGGGCGGCGACCGCGGAGAGGAAGAACGGTGTTGCGGTGAACACGGCCGTGCTCGTGGCAATGGCGACCAGGAGTGCCGTTGGCACCGTTGGTTTGGCCGCTGCGAGCAGCCGGACCGGTACGGACACGGTGTTGCTCAGTCGCCGAATTCGGCGCGCAGGTCATCTCGGGCGGCGACGATCACGCTGCGCACCCGATCGCTGAGGTCCGCGACGTCATCCATCGTGAGGCCCTCGGTGCTGATCGGGTCGAGCACGCGAACCTCGGCCTCGGCATACCCGAGGCGCCAGTCGTGTTTGCGCAGGGCGTCGCGTGTGCCGTACACCGCGAGCGGGAGTACGGGGACCTGCGCTTCGATTGCGAGCCGGAATGCACCGGTCTTGAACGGCCGGAGTTCGCCCGTCTTCGAGCGGGTGCCTTCCGGGAAGATCATCACCGACACCTTCGAGTTCAGCCGCTCGCGGGATGCTTCGAGGGCCTTGGCGATCGAGGTGGCGTCGCCCCGTTCGAGCGGAATGTCACGAGCCAGACGCATCATCCATCCGACGAGCGGAATGCGCAGCATCTCGATCTTCGACATCCACTTCATCTCGGTGGGCAGGTGTGAGATCAGCAGGATGTCGACGAAGCTTTCGTGGTTCGACACCACCACGTACGGGTGACGCATGTCGTCGGGCAGGGTGCCCGAGGTGCGGAACGTCCACAGCGGCGTCAACCGTTCGTGGACAACCGTGAGCTTGCGAAAGAGGTACCCAGCGGAATACGCGCCCTTGTCGAAGGGCATCGTGACGAGGCGGACGATCGCCACCATCGGAGTCCAGATGAGGATGATGACACCGAGCGCGAACCAGCTCCAGATCGAGAAGATGGTCCGGGCAAAGGTCGATTTCACCACTCGGAACGTAACAGCCCCGTGATGGGCCATCACGGTGCGAAGTTTTTTTCTCAAGTCTTGGTCGAACCTTGCCGATTCATGCACTGTCATCGGGTTCGTCGCCGTGAGGCGTTGCCCACCGTCCAGACAGGCAGGTTCCGCTCATGACCGATCAGACGACCACGACACCCGATTCACTTCCTCCCCTGGATGCGGATCTCGCAGCGCAGTTCCGCATGACGCCGCTGCCGCCGCCGCCGCCATACTCGCCGCCGAACTCTGCGGTCTCGGCTCCGGCGCCGACCATGCAGGACGCAACGAACGTCAGCATCACCGATCTTGCCCTGGCCGCGGCTGCTGCCGATCTTGCGATGACGACGCCGGTTGCCCTCCTCCCCGGCACCGCTCCGACTCCGACAATGATGTCGATGCCCGCAACGCCGGCTCCGTTGCCGACCGCCGCAGCTCCCGTACCCACTTCGACGCCGGCCCCCGAGCCGGTAGCCGCGCCGGCTGCCCCCGTCCCACCGACGGTCAGCGAGTCCGACCCAGCGCCGAGCGGTCGGGAACGCTCTCGCCGGCCGCTGCTCATCGCCCTCGCGGCCGTGCTCGCGCTGGCGGGAATCGTCGGTGTGCTCACGCTCGTCATGGGCGGCGGCGACGACGACGGATCGGTCGCGCTCGTGCCCGAGGCGACGCTGGCGCCGGTCACCACCGCTGCGCCCACTACCGCACCAGTCGCCACCGTTCCGGCGACGACGGCTGCGCCTACGACCACAGCAGCCCCGACGACGACGGCGGCGCTCGTCGCGGTGCCGAGCTATCCCACGTTGCCGGATGGATCACCCGAGCCGATCGTCGCCGTGTACGACGGCCCCACCATCAACGTCGTGGGTTGGGTACCCAGCCAGGAGAAGCTGGACCTGCTCGAGACGCTGGCGATGGCCAACAGCACCGATCCGACGGCCACTGTGAACGCGAACGTGCAGATCGACCCCGCCGTTCCGTCGAGCATCGGCGTTCGCGTGATCGAGATGAACTCGCCCCGCTTCCCCGCGGGCAGCGCCGACGTCACCTTCGAGCACGGCGCCCAGCTGGACCGGGTGGCCAACGTCCTCAGCGCGCTCCCGAACGTGACGGTCACCGTTGTCGGCCACGCCGACCAAGTCGGTGACGAGGCCGCGAACTATGCCCTCTCGGAGGCCCGCGCCGTGTCGGTCGTGCGCTACCTCGTCAGCAAGGGCGTCGACCCCTCCCGGCTCGCAGCTCGAGCCGTGGGAGAGCAGGACCTGATCGCTGACGACGCGTCCGAGGCATCCCTTGCGCTGAACCGTCGCACCGAGTTCATTCTCTACGGCCTGCTCGCCGACTGACGCTGGAGGATTCGGTCTAGACCGAGAAGATGGTCCGGGCAAACATCGACCTGCGTCTCGCTTGCGTGCCGAATGGCCCTGTTCCTGCCGTCGGTTGGGGGTCACGATGAGATCGGGTGGAGGTGTACGCACCGTCGTGGAGAGGAGGACTCCCGTGAGCGAGCATGCCGCTGAGATGGTCGCCTATGCGGTGGCATTCACCCTCCTTGTCGTTCTGGGGATGTTCCTGCGCACGATCATCCTGAACTTCTTCGTCGGACCGTTGATCGTTGTGGGCTCCGTGGCGCTCCTGACGCCGCTGCTGTCGCGAAGGCGGCCACCATGAGCTGGGCAGCGCACGAACTCGAATCGCTGATTCTCCACCGCCACACGGATCGCCCGGGCACGTTGTGGCGGATCAGCTACATGGCGATCCTCATCGGTGCACTCATGCCCGACTTCACCAAGTTGCCTGTCTACGGGGTGCACATCGGCCAGTGGGAGGTGATCAAGGCTCCGGAACCGTGGATGTACCATCGAGGTTGGCCGGGAGTTGGCCCCACCCACTCGCTCGTCGCCGGGATCCTGGTCGCATCGGCCGTGTACTTCATCACCCGGAGCAAGCCGTGGGGCATCGGCGTTCTCATCGGCTACTGGTCGCACGTCCTGACCGATACCTTCGACTCGGTCGGCACGATGTTGTTCTTCCCGTTCACGACCCAGCACTACAGCATGGGCATGTGGCAGTACTCGTCGCAGCAGGGCCGATACGGCGATGC